>JBBJNR010000116.1:0-7251 GCA_037719315.1 Daejeonella sp. | reverse complement strand
TATAATAGGTTCCGTTGTATTTAAAACAGTAGGGATCCCCGCCAGCCTCAGAAATTATCGGGTTGCTGTAACATGCTGCGCTTACCTTCATTTCAGATGCGGCATTTTTACTTTGAGACAGTTCTGCAGGTAGATCTTTTTGCGATTTGGAGCAATTTGTCAGCATGGAAGCACATGCGATCAAAACAGTGATTTTAACTTTCATAAATTTAAGTTTAGGTTAAACTATGCTTTCTAGTATTGCATATACCTAAAATTATATTGAAAGTTCCTATGTAACTAACAGGATTGTAGCTTAATATATAAATAATGTACTGTCTTCTAAATCCCAAACAAGTCACATAACCATGATTATCCATCAATTTTAGTATAAACATCTGGAGATAGAGCATAGATAGAGCATGAAAATCCGGTACGCGCTGGACTCGTTTGGGAAATTTCTGATTATAAATATAACAGCGCTACAGATTATTGTGAGAAAGGTCCGGGTTTGCTTCGCATTGAACTATTGTGACCTATTGCCGGAGTCCTGATTCCTGTATTTGATTCATATGATCAATCCATTGCAGGCCGCAGGCCTGCCCCTCTACACCAGCAAACGTTAGGTACGCTTCTTAAGCCAAACCACCCAACCTCCGTTCACCTTCTTTCCGCATCCGCTGGTGCGGGTTACACAGACCTGGCCAATCCACTGACTTCCGAAGCAGCAGACGCAGCGGTGGGGTTTGGTTCTTTGAGCTACAGCAAAGAACTAGGCCTTTCCCGCGGCCATGAGCGGGACAAAGCCTGGGAATCGGGGTCTGGGGTTATCCCTGCTCAAATGTTTTAGTTTATGTGCCGGAAGAGTCCTGATTTTAAGTTAGGTTTAAGTGATCCTTCGGAACACTTGTTCTAAAGAATATGTGGATCTTCTGACCGGCAATAATGTGGCAGTCAGCATGACCGAAAACGGGGATCCCTACGAAAATGCCATTGCAGAGCGAATGAACGGTATTCTTAAATCGGAGTTTAACCTGTACAATGCCCTTAAAGGCCTGGAGGAAACCGTGCAGCGCATCGCAGAAAGCATAAGGGCTTACAATCAGGTCAGGCCTCACGACAGCTGTGACCGACTAACAAATCGGACTTGTATAACCCGATTAGGAATAACAAATTGCAGTGTATAACCCATCCGGGATAAACAAAACCCGGTGTATAACCAGTTCAGGAATTATTCATTAACGGGTCTTATACGGATATAGCTATTTCAGGACGAGACAGGGTGAGACATATAGCTATTTCAGGACGAGACAGAGCTAGAGATAGAGCATAGATAGAGCATGGATAGTGCATGAAAATCCGATACGCGCTGGACTCGTTTGGGAAATTTCTAATTATAAATATAGCAGTGCTACAATTATTGTGAGAAATCGATAAATTATTGAAAAACATTGCCAGACTGCTATTTCTTTAAAGTTGAATCGCTTTAAGAAATTTCATAAAATCAGGAGGGAAATCCTGGGTGTTGGTTCATAGCAGGCAGGTAAATTTGATCATCTTTCATGCCAAATTGTAGCTGTAGCATAGCTTAATAAATATAGGTCTTTTGGGAAGAATTACAGCACTTAAATCCCTGGTAGTTTAAATGTTCAGCGCAACAGGTAGCTGGCAACCAAAAAGTGAAGCCTTTAAAAGGTAAAACTTATATCCTTTTTGGGAAAATCAAGTTTTGTGCTCTTTCGCTTACCATTAACTGTTACATGGACAATGTTTATTTGGTCGTTGAAAAGATTGTGCAGAAAACTTACCTGAACATCAATTTTTTTCAAAGGAATCCCCTTTTCGGATTCCAGATAAACGTAAACGAATTCCTTCTCTTTTTCAAATCCCAAATAATTTAATGCAGTTATCCGGGAGTTGCTTTTAATCTGAAGATTGCCCAGGATATATTTTTTAACCAAATTATCCATTGCAGCGTGCTTTGAAGGAGCAGATAGGTCGGTTTTAACCTGATACTGTTTAGCTAAGGCCGCTTCAAAATCATCTGTAAAAATCTTACAGACGACCTCCAGTCTATTTTCACCTGAATTGTGAGTGATATCCAGGGTGCTTACATGAAGAGGATGCCTGCTTTCATTGAGCGAAACTCCAGAAGTTGTAGCCGCATTTAGCAAGGCACAGTTTAAAAGAAATTGGAAAAATAGAACTATCATGGCATAAAAGGCTTTCTTATTCGATAAAACCTTGTAAATTTAGGACTCTGAACCAGTATTTCAGGGATGTCTTAAGCATTTATTTTATCGATAAAAGCCTGAACTGAATACATCAGAAATCTGAATGCCAACCTTATAAACATTACTAAATAGAAATTTAATATCTGACCTATGAAATTTACAAGTACTTGCGTACTATTTGCCTTACTGCTGCCCGGATTTGTGGCTGCACAAAATATCATGAATAACCCTGCAAGTAATCATGGGAATAAATTTGAGCAGCTATCTACCATTCTGAGTACTCCAAATGAGCAAAGAACAGCGAGTGGTGCGCCCGGAGTTAAGTATTGGCAGCAGCGGGCAGATTACGACATCAAATGCGAGCTTGATGAGAAGAATCTTAAACTAACAGGTACCGGAAAAGTTACCTATCATAATAACTCGCCCGACCCGCTTTCCTATATCTGGCTGCAGTTGGATGAAAATGAACATAGCCTGGCAAATAATGCAAATTACCAGAACAGCTCAACTTTGCCCGCTGCGGTAAGTGTACAAAGCCTGGAAAAGGCCGAAGAAAATAAAACAGATAAGGGTTTTGGTGTTAAAATCACGAATCTAACCGATGCTGTCGGCAAAAAACTAAACTATACTATTAATAAAACAATGATGCGTATTGATCTTGCTCAGGCACTAAAACCCGGGCAGCACTTTGTTTTTAATGTCAGCTGGAATTATAAAATATCTGACAGAATGGTAGAGGGAGGCCGCGGAGGATATGAGTATTTCCCTGAAGACGGTAATTATTTGTTTACAATGGCTCAGTGGTATCCGCGCTTATGTGTATACAGTGATTATCAGGGATGGCAAAACCATCAGTTTACTGGAAGAGGAGAGTTCGCCCTCACTTTTGGAAATTTTAAAGTTCAGATGACGGTACCCTCCGATCATATTGTGGGCTCTACAGGCGAATGCATGAATTATACTAGTGTATTGAGCCCTGAAAGACTTGCCAGATGGCAGAAAGCAAAAACAGCTACTGCTCCGGTAGAAATTGTAACTCTTGCAGAGGCTAAAAAAGCGGAGAGTTCAAAAAGTTCAACCAGCAAAACCTGGGTTTTTCAAGCAGAAAATGTGCGGGATTTTGCCTGGACCTCCTCCCGGAAATTTGTTTGGGATGCGATGCCGCAAAAAATTGCTGAAACAGGAAATTCGGTGATGTGCATGAGCTTTTATGGCAAGGAAGCTTATAATTTGTACAGCAGATTTTCGACCCGGGCAATTGCCCATACTATTAAAACCTATTCTGATTTCACCATTCCTTACCCTTATCCTGTTGCCCAAAGCGTTGAGGCAGCCAACGGGATGGAATATCCAATGATCTGCTTTAATTATGGACGTACTGAAAAGGACGGGACCTATAGCGAGAGTACTAAAAATGGGATGTTGGGAGTTATCATTCACGAGGTGGGACATAATTTTTTCCCAATGATCGTCAACAGTGACGAGCGCCAGTGGACCTGGATGGATGAAGGATTAAATTCATTCCTGGAATATCTTACAGAGGAATTATGGGATAATAAGTTCCCTGTAAAACGAGGAGCAGCTTATGCAATAGTGGATTACATGAAGCTGCCAAAAGATGAACTTGAACCGACAATGACCAATTCGGAGAATATTGTACGTTTCGGACCAAATGCCTATAGTAAACCTGCAACTGCGCTGAATATTCTGAGAGAATCCATTATGGGTCGCGAATTATTTGATTTTGCTTTTAAGGAATACGCTAAACGCTGGGCCTTTAAGCACCCGACACCTGCTGATCTGTTCAGAACTATGGAAGATGCGAGCGGCGAGGACCTGGATTGGTTTTGGAGGGGTTGGTTTTACAGTACCGATCCGGTTGATATTTCCCTGGATTCGGTAAAAGTGGGTAAAGTGGACGTAAACGCAATTGCAGGGGCTGGTAATTCCGGTGGACGGGGAAACCGGGCCGGAGCAAATGGCGCAATTAACCCACTCCCATTACCTAATCTGGACTATTTCGAGGATATCTCCAAGATCAGGAATAAACAAGATAAAAATATTCGCTTTTATACTGACCTGGATACCGCAGCACAGGATTTTTACTGGAAGTATTACCGTGGGTTAGTCAAGATTGATACTGTGGCATACAGAAAAATGATTGCATCGTCTTCGCAAACACCGCGACCCGTCCCATTGACAGAACTCACACCCGCAGAGAAAGCAAAGCATGATGGTAAATTCTTATATGAGCTTTCCTTCGGTAATAAGGGCGGTTTAGTAATGCCGATTATTGTTGAATTTACATTCAAAGATGGTAGTAAACTTACTGACAAGATCCCGGCTCAAATCTGGAGGTTAAATGAAAAAAATGCCTCTAAATTTTATATCCATGAAAAGGAGGTTACCTCAATCAAATTAGACCCTTTGAAAGAAACAGCTGATATTGATGAAACTAATAATTATTGGGGCAGGCTTCCTGAACCTACAAGGTTCCAATTGTTTAAGCAGGGTATGGGCCCAGCAGCTGCCCGCGGGCAATCGGCAGGTGTAAACCCGATGCAGGTGCCGGCAGGAACAAATTAAATCCTGTTTCAAGCTCAGGCTTGTTAAAGTATATTTCGTTTCGTGCCTGATTAAAAAACCCTGCAGGCTTACGGGGTTTTTTAACGCCACATTTGAAAATGATTATCCCACCCTCGCCGTCCAGCCGCATCTGGTGCCTATTTTTGACTATGGCAACAAGATATCGTTTTGGCGACGGTTCATTTGATCGCCTCAGCAAAAGAAGGAATCGAACTTTCCGCCATTATCAGGGATCTTAAGAAGTACACGAGCCGGATGATCATAGCGGAAATACAAACTTCGGAACACTAAACCAATTGGAGTTTCAAGTAATAAGTTTTTAGAATAGAGGGCAAACGAAATTATCCTGATCAATATGCCACGTCGATAGGGTGAGGCTCCGGCACCAAATAGATACTTGTCAAACCAACTCACCCCTCAGTCCGCTTTGAGCGGACAGCTCCTTTGTAGAAAGGGGAGCAAGATGTACCCGTAAAACGGCCTCCATAGTCCAAATTTCGACATTAAACTATTTGTAATTTACTACCAAAACAAAATATTATATTTACTGTTTCTCAGAAAATTAAAAGGGTTTAGACTAAGTAATTCCACCTGTGATTTTAGCCAATTTTTAATGCCATCAATAACTGCAGACAGTAATAACTTATCATTTTTTCTCAAGGATGGTGGGGAAATGGGGGAATTAATACGTGCATTTGATTGGACATCTACTTCAATAGGTGCACCAGAACAATGGCCGCATAGCCTTAAAACCGCCCTCAGCATCATACTCAATTCTAAGTTTCCCATGTTTATATTTTGGGGACCGGAGTTGATTTGCTTTTATAATGATGCTTACCGTCCAAGTCTGGGAAAAAATGGGAAGCATCCTATTATTCTGGGTAAACCCGGTAAAGTAGCATGGCCTGAGATTTGGGATCTGATTAACCCTATGATCAAAAACGTTTTGGCAGGCGGAGAAGCTATATGGAGCGAGGATCAACTCGTACCCATTTATCGGAATGGAAGAATTGAAGACGTATATTGGACCTTCAGTCATAGCCCCATAAACGACGACTCGAAAAGTCCCGCAGGTGTATTGGTTACCTGTACAGAAACAACAGAGAAGGTGGGCATGGTTAAGGTTCTCAAGGAAAAAAATGACCTGCTGGAAACTGCTTTAAAGGAGCTTTCAGAAAGTGAAATCCGGTTCAAAACCATCTCTGAATCCTCCGAAATATTGATCGCCGTTGGTGACCAAACAAGTAATGCTACCTATTTTAATAAAGCGTGGACTGACTTGTTAGGGAAACCGATGAAGGATCTTATCGCCTTTGGTTGGGTTGATCTGATTCACCCTGAAGACCAGGAAAGATATGTGAATATCTATTTAGATGCTTATAACGTTAAATTGCCATTTACAGGTGAGTTTCGCATATTAAGCAAGAATGGGGACTATCGCTGGTTGTTAGCCAATGGCTTGCCTCGTTTTAATTCTGAGAATTTATTCGTAGGATATATTAGTTCATGTATCGATATCACCGATCGAAAGGTATGGGAGAGATCGTTAGAACAAAACTCGAACCATCTGCAGTCAATTAATAATGAGCTGGCCTCAACTAATCAAAAATTAATTTCAGTTCAGAAGCAATTACTAAAGCTATCCGCAGAGAAGCAAAATGCCATTGATCGCTTAAAAGCGAATGATCAAAACCTCCGCAATATGGTCAGGCAGTCTCCGGTAGGGATGTGCATTTTACAAGGTGAGCCGCTATATGTAGTGGAAATCAATGATATTTTCCTGGAGCTAGTTGGTAAATCAAGAAAAGAATTAAAATCAAAGGAGTTTTGGGAGACAAATGTTGAAGCTGCGGAATTCTACAAACCCATCAGCGATAAGGTAATGCATACTGGGGAGACTTATCGTGCAAACGAGCATGAAATTTTGCTCACCAGAAATGGGATAAAGGAAATAGCGTATGTAGATTTTGTCTATGAGCCTATGAAAGATCACCACCAAAAAACCTATGCCATTATGATTGTGGCAATTGACGTAACCGATAAGGTTAAAGATCGGCAAGAGGTTGAACGGGCGGAAGAAAAATTAAGCTTAGCTATAGAGGCTGCCGAATTGGGGTCTTATCAAATAAACGTAAGTGATCGTATCTTTATGCCATCTCCCCGCATGAAGGAGTTTTTTGGTTTCTCGCCGGATGAAGAGATGTCATTTGAAACTGCAATTAATCAAATACATCCCGATTATCGGCAAGCTGTTGCAGACCACGTTGAAGAATCAATCACAAAAGGCATTCGCTTTGATATGCAATACCCCATAACTGGACGTAATAATGGGACAGTCAGATGGGTGAGAGCCGTTGGCACAGTTTTGCATGATCATCATGGTGTTAATAAATTCTTTTGAATTAGGCACTTTTTTAATATTATAATTATGCTTAAATTGCTAAGAAAATGA
>JBBJNR010000115.1:0-7275 GCA_037719315.1 Daejeonella sp. | reverse complement strand
TTGAAAAAGTGTAATTAATTTATATACTTTTCACCAAAAGTGACGAAGAACCAGTATGGTCCGGAATACGCACCTTTGATAACACTGGTAAACCTGCCGCTGCTATGGATGCTTTTTTGATCAATTAAGAACTAACTATTCACCGCGAACCGTATTGTAGTAATCGCTCCAAGGCCGGGGCCGTCGCTCTTGATATCGAACGAACCGGTATGGCTCTCTACTATCGATTTACAGTTATACAAGCCCAGCCCTGTTCCAGTCTTTTTGGTGGTAAAGCCCCGTTCAAATAAATGACCGCCTACCTCCTTATTAAAACCTTGTCCGTTATCGGTAAGCTTCAGTTCAATTATTTCTTTATTGGTATGCAGGTTCATTGTAACGAGTTTATCTGCCTTACCGGGATGCATGGCTTCAATACTGTTTTTCAGGATGTTCAATATTACCTGCGTCAGTTTTGTGTGGTCGCCCTTTATCACATATTCACCAGGCCTGATATCTACTTTAAACTGTATGCCATGTTTATCAATCGAGGCGAAAAGCATTGAACGACAATCGTCAATAATATTAACCAGGTTAACAGGTTTCCTTTCATGATTACCGCCGTGGCCGCGCACAAACTGCCGCTGAATATTCAATATCTCTTGTATGTGGTTAATAATATTGAACAATTCACTGATGGAGGCATCGATCTCAACCCGGTTATCGCCCTGGGTTTTAGCAATGCCTTCGGTAATAGTTACCAAAGCGGCAGCCTTATCTGCACCTAATACTTCGGCAATGGTTGTTTGCTCCGCTTTTAAAAATGTACCGAGGTTTTTTTATGGTATCCACATTGTTTTTTTCGAGGCTGCGGTTAATGCGGTTCAAGTGTGAGCCAAAACCTACCAATGCGTTACCTATATCGTGCAATACTTCAGAGGCGATCTCGAATTTACCTTGCGCTATCGCCTTTTCAAGCTCCTGATCTTTTTGTTTTTTGATCTCTTCGTTCAGTAGCTGAAGATCGGCGGCCTGCTTACATAGTTCTTCCGATTGCAGCTTTAGTTCCTGATTTAGTTTGTTCAGCAATTCTTCCGATTCTTTACGGGCAGTAATATCATGCCCGATACCGATGAGGCGGTTGATCCCGCCTGATTCTTCTTTTACAGGTACTTTAGAAGTAACCAACCAGCGTTTTTTCCCCGAATCATCTAAAAAAAACTCTTCTTTGTTAAGTATAGGGTCGCCGGCTTTTAGTACACGCATATCGTCCTCATAACCACGCCTGCCTATTTCGTTCGGAAATAGTTCAAGGTCATTTTTACCGATAACTTCTGCTTCGTTTTTTTTACCTATCGATATCACATCAGCCCGATTAGCAATAATTTTTCGCCCTTCGGCATCTTTAATATAGATCACATCGGGTAAATTATCGATCAGCGTTCTGAGTAGTATGCGCTCCTTCTGAATCGCGTCTTCGGCCAGTTTATGCCTGGTAATGTTAACATGTGTGCCTACAATTACGTCTGCCCGCTCGCCGGTTTTATCGGGTATAAATTTCCCTCTCGACCATATCCAAATCCAACTCCCGTCGGCGTTGCTCATTCTGAAATAACTCTCATACAACCCATTCGGATTTTTCAGGTAATCGGCAAAACTTTTAACAGCATTTGCCTTATCATCGGGGTGAAGCAAGTTTGTCCAGTTTTTTTTTAAATTCTTAGCGCCAGGTGAACTAAAATCTTTGATGTTTCTACCCAGCATTGAGAAATAAACATCATTACACCACAAAAATCCCGAATCAATAAAATACTCCCAGGCCCCGGTATTTGACGCATTTATTAATGCTTTGTATTTCTCCAGCTCTTTGGCCATATCAGCAACGGGCAATGCCGTTGTTTCTGGATAGAGGTCGCTTTTTATTTCAATTTTATTCACGTTATTTTTTACCATGATATGGGCAATAAATTAAAATGATCCATCATTATAAAGGCAGCGAGATATGAAATACAGCGCCAGGGTTACTCTCCACCCATATTTTGCCGCCGTGCGCGACAATAAATTGTTTTACAATGGCAAGGCCAAGCCCGGTACCTCCGTTCTTTTGTTTGGTTACAAATGGCTCGAACAGGGTTTTAACTATTTCGTGAGGTATGCCCGGGCCGTTATCTGTTACCGTGATCAGCACATTTTGCCCCTCCTGGCGGGCAGTAATATCGATATATGCCCCGCGTATTTTTAGGTCGTTAAGCACATCAACTGCATTATTTACGATATTGCCCATGGCCCGCCTCAGTTTACTTTCATCGCCGGATACGATCAGTTTTTCGGGTATATTTTTGTGAATAGCGATATTGTGTATCCCCTCGTGCGACTCGGTTTGCGCTATCACATCATCAATGATTTTATTAACGCTTACCGAGTATTTTTTCACGGGTGTATGATTAATAAAATCCAGGAAATCATCAAATATTTCCGAAGCTTGTTCGGCCGACTGGTCTATCAGATCTAAAAGTTCGCTTTCCCTGTCCATCTTCGCGCATCAGCCCGGTAATAAGTTTGATATTTTTGATAGGCGAGCGCAGATCATGCATCACCATGCTTACGGCATTGCCCACTGCCGATAGTTTTTCTGTTTGAAGCAGTTTTTCATCCAATTCAGCATTTCGGATGGCTTGCGCGGCGTTTTGTACAAAAAGCTTCAATAGGTACATTTTTTCTATCTTCAGCCTTTCCTGCTTTTTAAGTACGGCAAATACGGAGTAATGATCTAAGCGGGCTAATACCAGTTCGTCAATTTGTACCACCTCATCTTTGGCCATTTTTACGTTTTTTACACGCGCGATCAGTTCGTCAAGATTGATCTTTTCTTCCATAGCACCAATCGACAGTACTTTTTCGTAAGTCATATCGTCATGCAACTTACCAATCAGCGCCATATCGGTATCTAATGAGCTTGCCAACTGGTCGAGAATATTTTTTAACAACGAGTTAAGCTGGTGCTTATTCAGGCCAATGGACGAGATAGATTCTATCAGGCTCTCCAGGTTGCGCAGTTTGTTATAATCAGTTACAGCTTTGGTGGCTAATTGTATAATTTCTTCGCTGGCATAGGGTTTACAATGGTATCCTACGTTTTGCCCCGCTTGTTCAACTATTTCATCTATCGAGCGGTCGCTATATGCGGTAATGAAAATAATCTCAGCTTTACTGTCATGCTTCCTTATCTCTATAGCAGTTTCAAGCCCGCTCCAGCCTGGCATGCGCATATCCAGGAATATAACAGCGTACGGTGTGCCGACTTCTAACGATTTTTTGATGCGCTTAACGCCTTCCATACCGTTAGATGCTTTATCAACTGTAAATGCTGGGATATTCCTGGCACGGGGCGCAAGCAGAGGCGCGGGGGCATCAAATAATAAACTTGCAGCATAGCTAACATTCAAACTTTCGGCAGATTGTTTGCGTGGGATAAGAATATCTTCAATATTATCTCTCACCATCTCTTCATCATCAATAACCAATACAGAAGTATTTGCTTCGTTCATCATAATTCAGACTTAACCAGGTTTATAATCTTAATAAAGATACGCAGTTTATTTTTTTTCTTACTATTGCTTGTACGCTCTAAACATTCGGGATGTTGTGTTTAAGATTTTTTTATACAACCAAGCACAATTACCTAAATTTGTGAGTAACCAATGCTATAAATAAGCAAAAGATCATTTTTATTATGCTGATGATTTCTGTTTTTGGATACACTTTCGCTCAAACAAAACCAGCTAAAAAGTCAAAGAAAAGAGATACTGGTGTCAGGATGCCACTTTCCCCCCTTAAAGATGTGATTATTAATCTTTTACTAAGTATTTTAACAAAAAGGGCACCTTACAGGGCACATTGAATTTGCCTGCTTTTATGCCAATTTGTGCTTCTTAATCTAATACTTGACTGGTCAATGAACTAATATATACAAATATGGGTAAATCGGGCATTGTACGTTTTGCCGACGAGAACGAACCTAATTTGCAATTCCTGAATGTGAAAGCAGAACAATTGAAGTTAACAGTACGGAAGTACTATTACCCTGAGCAGGAGTATAAAGCTAAAAATGGAAAATACGCAACTGATCTGGCAATGCTGTAAAAGGAATTTCCGGGTGCGAGTTTTGTTGATATCCAGGGTTTAAAGCTTCTCGCAACAGCTTTGCAATTCACTCTCCAGATCGAGAGCACCAAACTAAAACTTGCAGTTTCAGTTGATCACGATGGCAAATTTGTCGTTAAAATGTTACCATAAAATTTTAATGACCCTTTAACAAGTTACTTCTAGAATTGTTTCAACGATTTTTTATACCTAGATGTTGATTTAATATACTGTTATATAGATACTTACAAATACTTTAAACAATTAATCATTAAACAGCCAAGGACTTCTGTGAATATTTGACGTAATGAAATAAATGTTTACTTTAGGAATGCCGAATAACTATGTAATGCGAATGTGAGCAGTATGTGAAAATGCGGTTAAACAATTAATTATTTATACCTAAACACAAAAAAAAGTTTTATGATGAAAAAAATTTACAAACTCGCCGTGTTACTGTTACTTTGCCAAACGTGTGTATTTGCGCAAAATATCAGCGTAACAGGTAAGGTTACTGACTCTGACAATTTGCCTCTTCCTGGCGTAAGCGTGAAGGTAAGCGGAACTACTAAGGGGACAAGTACTGACGCCAACGGTAATTTTACGATCTCAGTGCCATCAACAGCAACGCTGGATTTTACCTACCTTGGCTTTGCCAGCCAATCAGTGTCTGTGCAAGGACGCACTTCCTTGAACATCAGGTTGGCGGGCGATGCGAAAGCTCTGGGAGAGGTTGTTGTTACTGCTCTGGGTATCGAGCGTTCGGCTAAAAGTCTGTCCTACAGCACAACAACCGTGTCTGCTGAAGAGCTTAATCAGGTTAAAGGCGCTAACGTGTTAAACTCATTGGCTGGGAAAGCGGCGGGTGTGCTCGTTACTCAAGGTGCTGGTGGGCCTGGTTCGTCACCCAGAATTATCCTACGTGGTAATAAATCGATCGCGGGAAATAACGCACCACTATATGTTGTTGATGGTGTGCCTATCGGCGGTTTTTCAGATTATAATCCTGAAGATATCCAGAGCCTCCAGATTTTACAGGGAGCGTCCGCTGCAGCGTTGTATGGAGCTCAGGCTGCAAACGGTGTAATATTGATTACCACCAAACAAGGTAAATTAGGTACTACTAGTGTTAATTTAGCTTCTACAGCAACATTTGACAGCCCTTTTGTTTTGCCAGAATTGCAAACGACTTATGGCCAGGGGTCTAATGGTATAGCTTCCACTACAGGTAATCAAAGCTGGGGCCCTAAAATAGCTAACGGCAGTGATTCTCATATCAGAGACTTTTTTAGAACCGGAGAAAACTACGTGAACAGTTTATCTTTAGCCAGCGGTAACGAGACGCAGAGGATATATGTTTCATATGCTAATACAACTTCTAAAGCAATGGTACCCGGCTATGGATATGGAAGGAATAACATTAACGTAAGAGGAAGTTCAAAAGCCTTTAAGAACAAGGCAACCCTTGATGCGGGTATTAACTTCATTAACACCAATATTGAAAATCAAAACTACTCAGGATGGTATAATAGCCCGATGTTCGGCCTTTATCTATTCCCTATGGGTGATGATATGAATAAGTACAAGGCTAATGGTGGCGGTGTATTTGATAAATCACGTGGATTTAATGTACAGAACTGGCCATACATTGTTAATGAGCATAGCTCTAATCAGAATCCGTATTGGATTACTAACAAGATCACACGTGATAACGTAAGCCAGCGTACCAATTTAACTGGTTCAGCGAAATACGAGCTTCTTGAGTGGCTTAACGTTACCGGCAGAACCACTTATAATAGTTACGGTTCTGACGAAGAACAGCGTTTTGGCGCTTCTTCAGATCCTACATCAATTGGTGCAAACGGGGCTTTCAACAAGAGAGTAAACCGTGGTTCAGAGTTGTATACTGACGTTTTGTTAAATGCTAATAAATCGTTGTCAACCAATCTAACATTAACCGCTGCCGCTGGTTTCAGTAATACACTTACTAAATTCTCGGGAGTATTTAACGGTAACGACGGTGCTGGAAACTCACTGTTCTATGCAGATTATTTTGCTCTGCAAGGCTTAACAGGTAATTTCATATCTCAGTCAAGCATCGAAAACAGGATAGATCGTGCGGTATTCGGAACTGCAGCGTTCGGCTGGAAAGAAACGTTATTTCTTGATGCAACTGCGAGAAATGAGTGGTCATCAACTGTTGATGAGCCGTTCTTTTATCCATCAGTGGGTTTAGCTTATGTTTTAACCAACACCATTGGAAGTAATGATATTCTTTCTTTTGCAAAATTGAGAGCCGGATATGCAGAAGTGGGTAACTCTTTGTCATTTGGACAAGCAGCAACTAACGCAAACTATCAGGTGAATCCAGCAGAAAGTGTTCTGGGTAGAAGTACACAACCTTTCTTTAGCGGTACCGATACAATTTCATTGAAACCTGAACGTTCAAAATCATTGGAATTTGGCGCTGATGTAAGATTCTTTAAGGATAAATTAAATTTGAGTGTTACTTATTATAATGCTGTAACTGAGGATCAGGTATTTACAATTGCCGCTCCAACTGGTTCCGGATCAACCAGTTTCTTCATTAATGGCGGAAATATTCGTAACAAGGGTATTGAGGCTTCATTAAGCTACAATGCCAAATTCGGTGCAGTGAGCTGGACACCTTCAGTGAATTTCACGCGCAATACCAATAGAATTGAAAAGTTGAGCACCTTGTTAACAACCGACCGCTTTGTACTGAATAATGGTAACAGATTAACCAACCTATTCCTTCTTCGTCCGGGCAGTGCGTTATTGAATGGCCGTAAATACGGTGCTTATCATGACCTGTTTGGTAAAACATACCAGTACGATGCAGATGGAAAACAATTGTTCAATGCAACCACAGGTTTGCCATTGTTATCCGCAGTGGATGATCAGTACATAGGTAATGCAAACCCTGACTTCCTTTTGAATTTAAATAACCAGTTCCAGTACAAGAGCTTCAACTTGTCATTTCTTGTTGACGGACGCTTCGGCGGACTGGTGTCATCTTCAACTGAGCAATGGCTTGACTTTAAAGGCTTATCGAAGAGAAGTGGTGAGGCGCGTGACCAATGCTATTAAGTTAACGTGAGTTCGATATAAGAATGGAGGCTGTTTAGAAGT
>JBBJNR010000043.1:0-31785 GCA_037719315.1 Daejeonella sp. | reverse complement strand
TTTATCAGCAGGCTTCCGCTAATTATGCAGCAGAAAAATCAAAACTGCTAACGTTACAAAAACAATTGCAACAAATACACATTAACCCTGCACAGGTTCGCAAAGGAAATCTGATAACACAGGTTCCGGTACTTGCACCTATAACCGGCACCGTAGGAAAAATTACGTTAAGTATAGGCACATTTACAGACGCGTCAAGCCCCATAATGGAGATTGTAAATAACAGTGTTATCTATTGCGACTTGCAGGTTTTTGAAAAAGATATAGCTAAAGTAAGAACAGGTCAGACAGTGAATTTTACATTAACCAATCAAAAAGATAAACACGTTTCAGGTCGTGTTACCGGCATCAATAAATCTTTTGATGCAGCAAATGAATCGGTAGTCGTTCATGCTGTTCTTAATAATGTAGCTCCATTAAATTTAATTGCAGGTCAGTATGTGTCCTGTCTGATTGAAACAGGTAGGCAATTAGTAATGGCAGTCCCAAAGGATGCAATTGTAAAGGCAAATGACAAGTCATACATTTTTGTTTTTGAAGGCATAGAAAAGGAACCCATTAAAAGAGATGCAGACGATAAAGAGGCAAACAAAAATGAGTTTGTTGAAAAGCATCGTTTTAAAATGATTGAAGTGGTAACAGGTGTGGAAGAATTAGGTTATGTTGAAATAAAATTATTAGAAGAATTAGAACTAAACACAAAGATTGTTACAAAAGGTGCATTCTATCTCTTTTCAAGTATGCAGAGTATAGAGACAGATGATATTTAATACCCTCTTAAAAATAAGTGATGAGTATATTAACCAAGCTAAAGCAAAAGGCAAGAGAGCTCAAATCTGAAGCACAGGTTTTGATGATTGCTTACAAGGATAAACGAACACCAGTGCTGGCAAAAATATTGATAGGCATTACTGTAGGTTATTTGCTAAGTCCAATTGATTTGATACCAGATTTTATACCTGTATTGGGACTTTTAGATGATTTGATAATTGTTCCTTTATTAATTGCCCTTTCAATTAAATTAATTCCGGAAAGTGTACTGAATGATGCAAGAAAAGCTATAAAATCTAATCCACAACAGCTGAAAAAAACTAACCGGATTTTCGCGATACTTATTATTTGTATATGGCTATCGGTTTTATATTATACATATAGTTACATCAGACGGGAAATTAATTAAGATAGTAAAGCTACCATTTCTTATATACACAGCGAGACAGCGAGCGATTCAGAGTCTGTCCTAGCTTTCCGATGCATAAGCATCCCGCGCTTTCCCGCCTAAGCGGTGACACAGATATTCTATTTCTCGATCATTTTAAAGACACCTACGTAATCCCTCACCCTCCTGCTACTGCCCTATCCTGCGCAAATCCCGTTTACGAAGCCATCCTTTTGTGACCTGGCCGTTACTGGTAAAGAAAATAACATAAATAAATCCGTTCTTATCGTCCAAAGCCGTAAGCTCAGGCTCGTTTACTTTCGCCAGAAAATTATTGGTCCTGGAATTCGAACGAGGTTCCGTGTAAAAATATGCCTGCTGACCTGAAAGCGCGTATTTGGCCGCTTTTTGAACTTGCTCAACATCACTGTTCGAATTATCGGCAGCAGGTTCGATATTGCTTTGAGGAACTTGCTCCTCTGGTACCGGCTCGGGAGATTCGTCGATCGCGGAGTCTGGGGTATTATCACTTCGCTGGACCGAATCGATCATCGCTCTTATTTCTTTATCATAGTTATCTTTCACCCTTCTGCCCGACTGAGCGATACTGTCTACGGTATCAGCGGGTGTAGTGTCGGCAACCGCAGATATCTCCGGATCCTCATTTTGCTGTGCGTTAAAATATTGGGAGTAGACCGCAAAAGCCATAGATCCGACAAGTAATAGAAGCAATGCAATAAATAATGGCCTGGCAATCCGGACTTTCCCGTCATCAGACGGATATATATGCTGAACGCGCTCCTCCTGGCGGATATCCTGCTGTTTTAATTTTAATAAACTGGCTTTAAGCACCTTGTTTTCTTCCTCCAGGAGGCTAGTCCTGTTGGCCATCACTTCCGAGTTTCCCAGATCTGCTGTGTGCTTATTGACAATGCTTTTGTGAAGCGTAACTCCGTCAGCGAAGCGCGAAGAGGATTCTTTTTCGAGGCATTTGGCCAGAATCGCAAGCAGCCATTCGGGAACCCTCATTTCGCTATCTTTCCGTTCAGCAGGCCAATCCTTCGGTAAGTTTTGCATTCTAACCGAGAGCACGTCAGGAACAGGAGTTTCCATATGTGAGACCATCACTTTGTTCCTTGCTGTTTCGCCTTTGTCGTTGAGCGGAAAGGGAACGCTGCCTGAAAGTATTTCATAGAGAATAACTCCAAAGCTGTACACATCGCTTTGAAAAAGCATCTGGCCTTCATTCTGTTCAGGCGCCATAAATTCAATGGCACCCGCATGTCTCAGGCTGGTACGACGCTGCTCATCAGACATGATCGCAAGCCCGAAGTCCAATAGGACATAATTGCCTGTGTGGGCATTAAATTTTACATTATTGCTCTTAATATCGCCATGCTTGACCCCTATCTGGTGACAATGGGCAAGGGCATTACTCAGCTGGCTGGCTACTTTTATGACTTCCAGGACACTGAATACAGGGTCATGGGGAGCCTCCAGCAATTCCTGTAGATCAGGGCCCTCTATAAATTCCATCTCGATAAAGGGAAATGAACCGCTTTCTGTAAGACCAGAACTCAGGATCTTTACCACATTGGGATTGGGAACTTCATTTACCTTTTTTAACTTCTCAACTTCATTTAGAAAATCGCGGTAATTTTTATCATTCTTGTCTTCATTATGAATAGGCGTGGGAAGGAGCTTCACAGCGCTTATTATTTCACCCGTTCGCCGGGCTTTATACACCGAGCCCTGGCCGCCCGTGCGTAATGCGCCCATGTTTTCTAAACCTTCGGTTATTGTGAATATCTTGCCCATCTTATAATCAGCTTTCAGCAGCTAAAAACCTAAATTCTATGACCGCGGATTCTCCCAGGATGATCTGGTCCCCCTCTTTAAGAACCTGCCCTATCTGGGTGGAATTTAGCTTAAACGGTGTATCATTATTAAGTGACTTTATCTTTATTTTATTTTGGGGAGGCACTCCTCCCTCATCAGCAAAGATCATGAACGAGCCCGTGTCTGAATTCCAGGATATGTGGGCATGCTGTCTGCTGATATATTTATTTGCCTCATTGCTGCTGTCCCCCGGAAAGGCTATCGTGTTCACCCTGAAAAAACCGTCCGATCCCTGCGCATTCTTCTCTCTGCCAATAGTGATCTTATCAGTGCCCGAACTAATAGTATATTCTTCCTGCTCGGCTTCCCCGTTTAATACCCGGATACACGCCTTTGCTTCCTTTTGGATCAGGTTCTGCCGGGTTTTTACAAACAGGGCCAGGTCCAGATCAGCAGCTTTTTTAGCCTCGGCAGGAAGAGTGGCGACAAAACTTATTTCCAATGTCCAGTTGGCGGGCAATTCAATATCAAAATCATCCGCAATCTTTTGAATCTCTTCTTTGAACCGCTCAGGCTCTTCCACATAGACGGCGGCTTCGAAAATATGCTTCTCATCATCCGGGCATGCGATGAACAAATGTAAACCTTTTATATTTTTCCCTTCGCCGCCTTCCGCTTTTTGAAGCTCCTCTTTTATAAAACGGATTGTTGCATCCCGGGATCCCTTAACATCCATCGGGCCTTCCGGCCCCCCCTTAAATATTTCAAACATTCTGTATATTTTTATAAAACTACGTCAATAAATAGTCCAATATATTAAATTAGAACAAATCTTACTGCCGGTCTGCCCCCTGATTAGCCCCGGCCAGCGCATCCGGTCGCTCAACAGCTACAGTTGCCCCTTTTATGTACTTGTATTTCAACAGGTAAGGGATCACATGCTGTCCTGCAAGTTTAACTGCATCGCTTGAACCTTTTGTTGATTCTACCCTGATAGATACGACGAGATTACCCGCTCCGGATGCCTTAGGAACAAAAAATACGTACCAGCCGTCATTGATCCGCTCACCTTTCCAGACACGCTCGGGCGTACCGGTTTTTCCACCGACGGAAACTCCCAGAGTAGCCTTCTTGCCCTCACTCTGCTTGAGCATGTATTGCTTTAGCAAAGCCGCAAACTGTGGGTTAGTAAGTTGTACGCCCGATTTAACCGGCATTTCATTTTCGCTTATCTTTAGTACGTAGCGGTGATCAGTAAGATTCCCGTGGTTAGATACCGCTGACACAAGCCGGGCAACTGCCGCCGGCGTTGCGATCAGCTCGCCCTGTCCCCAGGACATCCCGGATATTCCTTTCGCTCGTGTTCTCCTGATATTGCCCGGATCATAACGTGGCCTGGTGTCGAACTCAGTTCTTCGCCACAATTCTTTCCATTTATTTTCCTGGGCTGCATTATTCCCATCCTTGGAATAAAAATATCCACCCACACCCCTCAAAAACATACCGGTCTTTAAATACAGGTCGGCCATATTCTCCTGCAGCCTCTCTTGATTTGCGAGTTTGATAAAGTAAACGTTATTGGACTTTACAATAGCCCTCTCCAGGTTAATCACACCAGTTTCGTCAGGTTCGATACCCTTGGTACGGATTCGCTCATAGGCGCTTACCGTAAACTTTTTATCAGCGGCAGCGAGTCCCAATTTATTAAAAGAAGCCATGGACGTCAGGATTTTCGCTGTTGAGCCCGGTTGCGTGGCGTAGGTAAATCCAAGATCTGATGTAGTTGTCCAATTCGACAACTTATTCTGATCTGCCTGTGTCATGGTCATCATATCCCAATTTTTTACCGGGGGCAGCGGATATACGGCTGAGGTGAGGACGTCTCCCGTAGAATCTTCCATGATAACGACTGATACCCGGTTATCCATTAAAGAATCATCTTTAGCTATCGACATCTGGATGTTTGCCTGCAGGCGCGCGTCCAGCGTCAGGGTAACATCCCTGTTCCTTTGTTTAAAGGCCTCAACCTCCTGGCTATTGATCCCGGCCAGCAGCAGTGGGGCAAGCTCACTGTAGTCCTTTTTACTCACTGTCATTTCTTTCACTCCGCGTGCCAGGAAACGGTCTTCCTGATAGCGGCTTGCCAGCGCATTAAATTTAGTTACCGGTGTATGAAATCCGCGCAATTCGGCCGCATGCTCATACTCAGCAAAATAACCGTTCGTACTGCCATTAAATATCCCGGTATTTGCATCCCCTATCCAGAAGAACATCTGCTCTTCAAAAGGATAATACCGGTCAAGTCTTTTGTGCATTGCAGAATCGAGATCATATCCCTCAGCCCCGGCGGCAGACAGCAGCCTTTTCTGCTTCCGGATGAGCTCGGGCTTACTTGTTGCCAGGATTCTTCCTTCACGATCATAAAGCGAGCCCGCTTGCAGCTTATTCATCAGGATATTAATTCTCGGGTTATAGCTAAACATCCTCGCCCCGCTGCGATCAGCGACCAGCGAGGGCTGAACAACCCATTTTTTATTTTTTATAAGATACGCTGATACATTAACCGTCAGCAATAAGACTCCGGCAAAGGCCGCTGCCAAAGCAGGCACCAGGTTCCTGTCTTGCTGCCGGCTGATGAATGACATCTGGACCTCGGTACCCTTTACTTTGGATGCAGACAGCAGAAATCCGGCAGCGATTATGTTTGCGAGCAAGGAAGAGCCCCCATAACTCACCAGGGGCAATGAAACGCCTGATAATGGCAAAGCGCCTGTAGAGCCCCCGGCGATCAGCAGAAACTGCACGAAGGTGCTGATACCGATTCCGGCGCACAAGTAAAACAAAAAGGGCGTTCCGGTTTGCCGTCCGATCACAATCGCCCTGTGAACGTATATCAGGAACAAAATGAAAATACAGATTATGCCAGCGAGACCGAACTCTTCCCCGATCGCTGGAAGGATCATGTCGGTATGTGCTTCCGGAATGTTTTTGGCAAACCCTTCGCCGATCCCCTGGCCGCTTATACCGCCGGCAGACATAGCCCAGATTCCGTTGGCGACGTGATCTCCACCATATACCTCATTGTTCCAGGCATCCTGCCAGATCGATTTACGTTCTACCAATCTTTGTACCGGCCCGGGGAAAAGCTTATCAAGCTGCGGAACCTGGTCAATAAGCAGAAATCCCGAGATCACCACCATAGCCATGACGGCAGATTCGCTGAGCTGCTTTCGCTTCAGAAGCATAGCCAGACCAAGGAAGGCAAAGGTTATAAGGGTGGCCAGCCATAAATTATTCAATAGCCAGACAGACAGCACATAAAAGATCACTGAGAAGATCATGAACATAAAATCGCCCCGTGAAAAAGAGAAAAGGATGATGAAGGTAAAACAGATCACCATAGCCGGGCCCAGATCACCAAGTATCAGAAATAGAAGGATAGATACCAGGATGGCAATTAAAGCGAAAGAAAAGAAAGACCATCGTTTTCTGTAAGTTCTGTACTCAGCAATAAATTTCTCGTTGGTGGAAAAGAATCCCGCGAGGAAAAAGATTATTCCGAATTTCACAATTTCGCTGGGCTGGATGCCAAACAAATTTACCTTCACGCCGCTGCCTTCAGGACCAGTGCCAAATATAACGGTCATGGTAAGAAGGCCAATAGCCAGCCCTGCCCAGGGCCAGCCATTGGCCGCTTTCCTATTACCCCGGAATATAAGCATTCTGTAAAACCCTGAATCTGCAGTTAATCTTTTGAGGTTTATAAATAACAGGATACACAATCCGGCGAGGCCGGAAAGCAGATACAACAGGGTATCCTTGGCAAGAAAGCGGTCGCGCAGCGGATCCTGTAGGCTTAACAGGGTTAAAAGTGACAGCCCGGCAAATAACATCAGCACAGGAAGCACCACCTGATCAGCTGAAGGAAACCTGTTAGTTAATAAAAGGTGTACGAGAACAAATCCAAGGAAATACCCACCTATTATGATCCAAAACCATTGAAGAAATTCATCAGGCGTCCTAACAATCAGAGCTTTCTCTTTCTTGAGGAGGTTAAAATCCCTGGCAGACAACAATCTGATGGTATGTAGATCCCGAAAGAAGCCTAAGGAAACATCCTTCTCCAGTTCCTGAACGCCCTGCGATCTGCCAAACTGGAAGCCGGGTTGCATGGGCAGGACCTGGTAGGCTTTATCATCAGGCAAATTCTGAAATTTGAAATTCCCGGCTGCATCGGTGCGCACGTAAGCTTTTAAGGACTCAAGTTGCCGGCGACCAGAGCTATCTGCCAGATAGGTTTTCATAAAGCCTGTTCCGGTTTCAGTAAATCTTCGCTCTATCTCTGCCACCTGCTCACTGTAGACACTATCCTGCGGAAGGATCATTTCGAGACGCACCAGTACGTTAGGTACCAACTGTTTATCGCGGTCTGATATTGTACCTGAAATAGCGTGAAGACCTGATTTCAGATCGACTGTAGCAGGAAGGACGGGTGGGCCTGACTTTTCCTGATCATATCTCAGTGAATCATCTCCCGTAAAGCCAAGAAGTGCCCTGGACGCGACTGCCCTCATTTTAAATGACCTTCCTCCTTTGTTGTACGCCTCTTCGGCGTTGACAAAGAATCTCCTCTTGTTCAACTCCCCGATATTATCAATGATGACATTGTCTTTGAGAGTCCCCTTTCCTACGGTCGATCTGATAAGCTCTACGTCCTTTTTATCCTCAAAATAATAAGCCCTGATCATCAGGCTATTGATGCGCTCGGCTGTTTTTCCCGCATTCAGATTGATCATGCTGCCATCTTCAAGCCTCTTTTCTGCATCTTGAAAATCCGGCTGCAGCATTTGGTAAAGACTAAAGAATAATAGTCCAAATACAATCGTAAGCAGCAATAAAAACAGGCGTTCGAACTTTCTGCCCCTTACCTCTTCACCTACCTGCGCCATATCAGTCTTTTATTGGAAGTGCTAAAGAATCAGGTCTCAGGAATATCTCGCGGAGACTACCGGTTATGTAATTATCAGGCGATGCCCCGAAAAGATATTGAAGGGGAACGCGGCAATTCAAAAATTGGACACCCTCCAATTGAAGTCCTTTGCTTCTGCTCTCAATCCCGACGTCAAATCCGTCGAAAACCAAGCCATTGAGAACAATGCTCTTATTACCTGAGGGAATTAAGAGCGCAGGTCCATCATAGGATGAATCCCTTTTAAAAACAATCTTGCCCCGGGCCAGTATATACAGCGTATCTTTCTCAAGCCGAAGTGCCTCGGTAACCATTATAGGCTTGTTATAAACTGAATCATTCAAAATAAGGGTGTCTCCCCGGGATAAGCGCAGAGCCCGGAGAAATTCCTGTTCAGATTCGGTCTTTAAGGTATCGCGGGCTACTACTTCCTGCGCTGCTGATTTTTCATTGCGCTTTCCCAACTCCCACAGAAGATATACAGAGCTTAGCAGAAGGACCGTACAGAGGATAGATAATATGGTCATAGCAAGACTGTTTTTTCGACTAACAGGCTCATTTTGAGGCAAAATGGCCTCAGATTTCACTATAGGACGACGGATTTCTTCAGATGCCAAAACTTTTTTTTTTGCATTAGCAACCGGTTTCGTAGCATGCAGTTTTTGGAAAGGTTTATCGTTTTTCACCAGAACTGCTGTAATATTATCCTTACCTCCATTTGAATTCGCTAAATCGATCAGCTGGCTGGCCTTTTCTTCCAGGGAGCTGTCAAGGGTCAGGATATTTGTGATATCCTGTTTATTGACCATATCCGTTAAGCCGTCACTGCACAATAAAAGCATATCTCCGGGTAAAAAGGGAGACCGGCCAGTTTCAAAATAATCACTGTTCTTTTCCAGGCCTCTGCTAAAGCCGAGCGCTTTATTTATTTCATTTCTTTTAGGATGACTCATGGCGGCTTCTTCGCTAAGTCTGCCGGTATCTTCCAGGAATCCCACAAAAGACTGGTCTTTAGTCAGCTTGATCAATGAGCCATCCCTGAGCAGATATAGCCTCGTATCCCCAACATGAATATAGTAGAACTCGTTACTTTCGATATCCACCACTGCTAAAGTTAACACACAGGCCATACTCTCGTGCTCTTTAACTTCTATCCGCTCCGTGTATATCTTTTCGTTGGCGATGACCAATGACTCATCCATCATGGCAATAATATCATTACCTGACTTGCCAAAATATTCTATGATACTGTCCCTGGCTAAAGCGGCGGCTACCTCCCCGCCAGAATAGCCTCCAACCCCATCAATGGCAGAAGCAAGAATATACTTACCATTCATTGCGGTCTGGGCGATAAATGTATCTTCATTATTCCCGCGGACCATACCGGTATCCGTAAGCCCGAAAAAGTTTTCAGCCATTCTTTTTATTTGTGTTTTTGATATCTCTGAAATGCGCCAGCAATAGAAATATACAAACTGCAAGCAACATCAGGGATAGCATGTGTGACATGTTTAAGATTTAAATATATTTACACCGATGATACCATTGAGGATCATTTTGGAATTGATAGGAAGCTCGGTCCACACAGGCGAATTCACATCACTTTTTCCAACTTCCTTTTCGTTTATCATCGTCTTTTCCCCATAGGACGAAACATAGAACTTCGAATCAGATTTATTATATTTAATGGTAAGATGAGGCGTATTGACCCATTCTGAGGGTATTTTAAATATATTGTCTCCTTCCCGGGTTTCTTCAGACCCCGACACGATTATTTCTTCATCATCCATAAAGTATTCAACTTTGTGCCCGGAATAAGCCTTATCGGGCAGTATGGTTTCGAACCTGGCAAAGGAAAGTTTTTCTGAATTAATTATTTTAGAATCTCCAGGGCTGAGGTCATTTACATAGGGTACCTCATAGTATCCTTCACTATAGAACGTAAACCCCTTCAAATTCTCCTGGTTGATATCGAAGGTTTGTGCCAGGCCCGTTTGCCGTGGTATGAACGTAACCCGCAAGCTTTCATCTTTTTGGGTGCTGCCGGGTAATAGCCTTCCGATAAATCCTTTGTCACCCTTTTCGTAGTCCGGATGCGATACAAACCTGAAAACCCATTTATTACTGGAAGGCTCCACCACCCTTAATTCTGTCCGCGACTGCGTTAGGATCTCGTAGAACTTCTTAACGGTTTCCTGGACAATTAAACCAAAAATGCCTCGTTTATTGTCCATAAATTCCTTGTAGTCATCAGGATTAAAACAGATAATATATTCATGGTAAAAAACTACACGGTCTGCGAAAGACAATGCTGAGATCGATTCCTGAAACTTCTCGATGATGTATTTATAAACCTCGTTTGGAGTAAGTGTTTTAGGCACAGAGGATGTGATCCCGGTTTCGCTCAGGAACCAGTTTTGAATGCCGATACGCTGCCAAAAATTTGTTTCAGGTTTCATTTAAATGGATTATGGATCTTTCCAATAATGTAATGTTCATACAACCTATAACTGGTAAAGATGTTTTATGTGTGTTACAAGAATTATACCCGATCATTGATCATAAAAAAATAGTGCCTGATAAACGTTTAGTGCGGGCTTTACCCGCTCCCAGCCCGGTCTATTTTCCCCAGTTTGAGACCTTCATTCCATGATTCAAGGTATGAATCAACAGCATCTCACAACGTGCCTTCCATATCAAAGATAAGACTGTCCGGTTTAGTAATCATAAGCAAATTTAAACGATTTTACAGAAACATATTTATAGAACAAACCTTCACCAAAATTGCGCAGTGGATCCGCACGTTTATCAGATCAATATTGTTTTGTTTAAGGCAATCTGAAGGCCTGGCGAGCAATAAGTTTCCATTTCCCGGCCTCTTTACGCCAAACCAGGAGGTTGCCTATATTAAGATCTACAGGTGTTCCGGCATTTGTTGCTTTAGCGGTAAAGGTATGCCTCACAATTGCATTCTTTCCCGAAACCATTATCTTCTGGTTTAACGTTGCAACCGTCAGAAAATCAAATGTGCCATGAAGCAGGTCTTCAACAAATTCCGCTTTATTCTGTACTTTACCCCCTGAGTGTCCGTACGATAAGCTTTCGGATGCAATACCCTCAAGTAAAGTTTTATCGGGATCAAGAATTCCCTTATTCAATGTTTCAACCGCTGCCGCTACAGCTTTTTCATCTTTGGTTTGTGCATTTACAACCGACATTGAAATTAAAAACAGGATGATCAGGCTTGAAATATTTTTCATACAATGACTATTTGATTTGACAATTTTATTTACTAGTGAATACTAATGAGAACGAACCTCTACCAGAATTTCTGGTTCTATATAACCTTCAGGCGGTCTCTTGTGCCAGTAAGATGCAAGGATGGATCCTGTGATATTCATTAACGGGCCAAATATTCCGGCAGCAAGTCCCATAGTTGCAATCTTGCCTAATGAATTGGCAATTGCCGATGCAAGCCCTCCATTCTGCATTCCTACTTCAATTGCCACAGTACGCGCATCACGCTCTGGCATTTTAAATAATCTTGCGAACCAGTAACCCAGTGTATATCCAAATAGATTGTGAACTAACACAACAATCATTAAAAGGGCGCCTATCTTCAGAAGGCTGTCTCTTCCCGCAGCGGTAATAACGACAATAATTAACGCTATACCTACCATCGAAACGATGGGCATTGCGGTATCCAGCCATTTTGCCCTGCCGCTCAAAACTTTGTTAACTATTAATCCAGCCCCGATGGGGAGGATGATCATTTTAGCGATATCCCACATCATCGCAAGCATATTGATTTCAATGAACTCACCCGCCAGGATCTTCATCAACAATGGCGTTAAAACAGGTGCAATAAGCGTAGCTATAGACGTAATAGTAATTGAAAGCGCCAGGTTGGCTTTAGCAAGGTAAGACATGACGTTGGACGCCAAGCCACTCGGGGAACAACCAATAAGGACAATTCCAGCAGCGATTTCCGGTGGAAAATTAGTTATGGATGCCAGGAAGAATCCCATACCCGGCATGATCATAAATTGCGCCACTACGCCTATCAAAACACCCTTAGGAGTTTTAATGACTGCGATAAAATCTTTTCCGCTCATAGACGTACCCATTCCGAACATGATGATCTGAATAAGGGGGGTAATCAGGCCGGTCAATTTAAAGTCCCCTACTTGCAGAAAATACTGGGGATAATACATCGCTAAAGTCACAGCCGCAAATATCATCGTGGTGTATGAAAATCCTTTAAGACTATCATAACCCCTGAATCCTATGGCCAATGCGAGAAAAAACACAACCAAAACTGGTCCGGCTAAGGGAATATTATCCGTGAGCAACAAACCAATCGCAGCCAGAAAAAGCAGAGCCGAAAGTCCTAAGGCTATTTTGTAAAAAGGTGAAGGTTTCAAAATGATAAGATTTAGGTTATTTATAGAGTTAGATTATATTTTGATTTCACTTACCAGGTTCTTTTACTCATCATAACATCCAGCTGAGCCCTCGTCATTTTTCCCTCTTCAGGATGCTGATCAAGCCATTTCAGGAAATCCACTTTGATCGGATCTGCCCATTGGCTGTCTATCTGACCGCTAGAATAACGGCCGCTCCTTACCATCTCAAATCCAAACTTATCTTTTAGGGTAACGAATTCTGCGGTAGCCACTACCTGCTCGGCCAGATGAGCGGGTACAAAAAGAACGCCTATTCTGCCTCCAATAACCAAATCCCCCGGAAGGACCATCACTTTACCGATCCGGATCGGCGTATTTAAACCCATTAATACCATTTCTTCCAAAAAAGAAGGATGAAAGTCGCGGACGAATGCGTTAAAACCTTTGATATCCTTAAGACCATCCACATCCCTGGCTGCACCGTCAAACACAACTCCATTTCCTGATTTTGCAAAAATTGAGTTCGCCAGTGTGCTTCCCATCAGGGTGCCTCCACCTATTTTCCCGAACCCGTCTGCAATATATATATCGCCTGTGGTTAAAACATCTATCGGCCATGCATTGGTATTTCCGACTCTGCCCGATCTCGCCCCGCGCTCTTTAATGTTTTTTTCAATATCCGGCCGCGAAGGCATAAACATCGCTGTCATCGCCCGCCCCGACACGGGCAGGTCGTTTACTGTTTTCCATCCAGACTCAAACTGACTGGTATATCCCAAATTTTTTAATACTGTCCAGGCATCATCAATACCAATTTTTTTTGCCCTTGTAATCAGATCTTCCGCAACTTTGGGCCTTCCATCCGGGAAGCGCTCACCCTTCCACTCTGAGGTTAAAAAAGTTAGTTCTTCCTTCGATATTGTCTGAGCAGATACTGCACTCCTGAAAACAACACCAAGGGAAAAGAGCCAGAATAATAAGCGTAGCTTTAGCCGCATGATATGAACATTATAAACAAATTTTGTTGACCAACATGAGCCTGTCATGCTGATGTTTCAGACACTTTTACCAAATATCCCCTTTTGATCAATTTCATCGCTGAACTCTGATTTGATCACATGTGACACACTATTTCTGCTTACCAAACTCCTTCAGGTATGCTACTAACTGCCACCGCTGTTCTTCTTTCAAAATTTCCTTAAACGGGGGCATATTGCCCTTTCCATTCGATAATTTCCAGAAGATGGCACCGTCTTTCTGTTTAGAAAATTTGGGTTCGTGGAAGTTCGCGGGCTTAACGCCCATAGCCCCGCCTGCAGCTCCATCACCATAGCCGGTGTCTCCATGGCAGGCAAAACAATACAGACTATAAATCTCCTCTCCTTTAGCAATAATTTCCGCAGATGTGCCCAGCGGATTTTTAAGGGTATCCGCCCAGGCAGGAGCAACAAAGGTATCCTGTGCTATAGTATCTGAGAATACTGAAAATTTATTTTTATTCGGATCAGTTGCTTCCGAATGATAGTTTGTCGAAGCAGATAATATAAACATACATCCACTGCATAAAAGTAAAACGCCGTAAAACCTGGTTTTCATCATTTAATAATTATTGTCAGCCGCCGTCGAAGCTGCTGTGGTTATTGCTATAAGCAAATTGGTCCTTGGAAAATGTTCAGTTCGTGAACATTAGAATTTGTTTTATTTTAATGGTTGTGACCAGTCGTAGCCACAGCCTGATCAACATGGTATTACCCGGTTGATTGTAAAATTGATTATCAAATAAATGCGATACAATCCATTTCAACCAATGAATCTCCCGGCACACCGCCTTTTGCAACTGCTATGGTCGAGCGAACCGGAGGTTTGCTGCCAAAACGGCCTTTATAAACTTCATTCATTCCTTTATAATCAGCAATATCATTTAAATAAACGGTTACTTTCAGTACTTTCTTCATAGACGATCCTGCCTTAATAAGCTCCTTTTCAAGTTCTTTCAGCACTATTTCTGTATGAGATTTGATATCAAAAGGGTCTGTATGGGCTCCTTTTCCGGCAATGTAAACCAGGCCGTTATGAATGGTGTGACCAGAGAATAATGGCACCTGTTGAAAATTAGTAATACTGCCTGCTTCTTTTTCAGGGGCCGGTTCAATACCTTTTGCATTAGCTGCCATCCCAAGACCTGTAACTCCTACAGCAGAGGCAAATAATTTCTTTAAGACTGACCTTCTTTCTGTTTTCATTTTATTTAATTTAGAATTGATACTATTGTTTCTTTTTTTGCATCTTCCATTCACGGCCGGGCTGATCAACACGGAAGCTTTCAAGATTACCTTTATCCTGTAAGGTCACATAAAGTGTCCGTCCGTCTTTACCGCCAAACGCAACGTTGCTGGGAAGTTTTCCTAAAAGTGTTACCTCCTGTAAAACTTTCCCTGCAGGAGAAAGCTTAACTACTGTTCCTTTACCATGTCTCGAAATATACAGATTACCGTCAACGTCACATCGCATCCCATCCATTCCGAAATCCGGAAATTCATAAAAAAGCCTCTTGTTGCCAACATCTCCATTTGCAGACAAATCGTAAACCCAAACCTTGCGCTGCACAGACTCGTTTACGTACAATAATTTATCGTCCGGACTGACTTCTATACCGTTAGCCGTTCCCATGCTATCAAGCAAAGTAAATTTACCATTGGTGTCTATCCTCCAGATCCTGCCGGCCCCTGCCTTCCAGTTGGGATCACTCGCATACAAACGGTCTTGACTATCAATGGCAATATCGTTGGGCTGGCTCATTTTTGGATTATGAGCAAACACGCTTACTTCTTTGGTTAACATATTAACTTTCAGAATATTGTGTTTAGTGTAATCTGCGATAAGCATGTTACCTTTACTATCAAAGCGAATTCCGTTACCGATGCTCCCGGCTGGCAATGCAACAAACAGACTTGCCTCACCTGATGGAGAAACCTGTCCGACAGTTCCGGGCTTTCCAAAATTAACTGCATAAAGCGTTCCTGAAGCTGACACTGCCGGGCCTTCAACACCAGAAGGGAAACTTTTAAGCGGCGTAAGCGCGGAGGATTTAAAAAGCCCGGCACCTGTTTTTTGCGAATATCCAGCCAACGATAGGCTCAAAAAGAAAATGGATACCGTCAGGGTCCCCATGGAGAACTTATACTTTGAAAAATATACTTTTTTCACAATTGCCGGAGGTTTAAATATATGAGTAAAAATCACAGAGTATCCCCAGTGATCTGTAAATATAAATATAGATGCAATATAGAATTCTTTGGTCTAGTCCACAATTGCCCAGTGACTATGTTACACGGATTCAATTATGAATTAGGAATTAAAAACCCACTAGTTAGCATCCTACCCATTTGTAATTCGTAATCTTTAATTCGTAATTATTTTAACGAAAGGATGTATTTAACCATTGCTTTGGCATCGTCATCAGACAGGGCCGGATGGGGCGACATTGGAACTGCTCCCCATACCCCGCTTCCACCTGCTTTTATCTTCCCGGCAAGCTGGGCGATTGTAGCTGTGTTATTGGGATATTTATTGGCTACTTCTTTGTAAGAAGGGCCAAGAAGCTTTTCCTGGAGTTTGTGGCATGCCAGGCAATCTGACTTAGAAATCAGCGCCTGTCCTTTTTTAATATCTGCACTATCATCAGCCGCAGCAGGCTTGGCTTTAGGAGCAGCAGCAGGTGCTGTAGCAGCCACAGGAGCGGCCGTGCCAGCGGGTGTGGCGGGCAAAGATGCACCCGGAGTGACGATAGCCGGAGCTGCTGCAGTTACCGGCGGAACAGTTGCGCTGCCGGCCGAAGCAGGCTTTGGTGAAGGCATGGTATCGCTAACTTTATAAGCAGAACCAGAAGCTTTAGGATCTGAACTTACAGAGGCAATACCACGTTCATTTGTTGAACCACCACAGGACATAAAAATGGCGCAGACGCCGAGTATCAAATATTGTTTCATTATTTATTATTAATTAAAGATCATTTAATTCAGGTGACTGACAATATTAATACAATTACTAAGCCGTATTGTTAGGAAGTCATATTAACAGACTGCAATTTTATAAAAAATAAGAGGATTATACGACGAAATTTCAACATGTATAGAAAAAGCATCCTCCTATTAAAGAGAATGCTTTTTTATGGAAATATGAATGAGACACATTAACTGTAAAGTAAAACCCGGACAAGACCAACTGTATAGCTATTTCAGGGTGAGACATATTCATAGATAGAGCATAGATAGAGCATGGATAGTGCATGAAAATCCGGTACGCGCTGGACTCGTTTGGGAAATTTCTGATGTTAAATAAGCTGCTACAGATTAATGTGAGAAAGGCCCGGGTTTGCTTCGCCTGGAGCTATTGTGAACTATTGAACTTTCAAGCATGAACAAATCTAAAAACTCTAGCGGACAGCCGATAATCAGTCAGGTATTGAAATTCATTTCTTCAGCATTAATTTCGCGGACAGCAAAAATTATAAACTTAAAATTTGACCGCTTTGCTAAATAAAAAGCTTTACGGCAGGATGTTGCTGACAAATTTGCCGTCCTGATCTACAGATAATGTGATTTTTTGACTCATATTTTGCAACTGAACAGTAAACTGAAGATCGGTGGCAATCAGCTTAATACCAGGCTGTTCCTGGAAACTAACTTCAGGAAATTTAGCTTGTAACTGCACCAGGTCTGACGCATATTTTCCATTTCTAGCTTTGTAATCCTGCTGTAAATAATAGTATTTCCAAACCTGTAATTTCAACCGCTCGACTTCCTCATTAATAAAATTCAGGTTCATTTCGTTCTCACCTGCAAAACGTACAGTTCCCCATCTCTCCGGGTAGTGAAAGTTTATTATTCCCTGGGGAGACCAGCAGTAATATGAAGCGAGCAGCGGCCGCGCGTTGGGTCCGGTTCTTTTCACATATTTTCCATCCTGTATATCAACTTCCCGCTGAACCCTGGTAATATTCATCTTCCAGGTGCTTCCTATTTTCGGCATGAAATTGTTTCCTCCAAAACGAAAAGTTTTCAGCGGAAGGGCCAGCTCAATACCCCAAAATTTATCTTTATCTGAAGGATTATTTAAAGTACCATTAATATATACCCCTTTTTTTAGCCCTTTGATATCCCAATCGGTAATACTGGGGCCACCATTTCGGGGTGGTTTATGCAGAAGAAGATCCCAGACTGCCGCAAAAGCATTGATCTGAAATTCCATGTAATTATGGGTATCACCGTCAGGATCTATGAACATCTCAAACGCATTATCCTGAAATATAGCGAGGTCATGTTCTTTAAGATTGGCCCAAATATGCTCTTCATCAAAACGACAATAGACATACAGGTTCTCCTCATCCCACAGCAGTTTAAAACGGGTAGAATGCGCAGGCTTTTTTTCAGGCTTACCCTCTATATCTTCAAAGGGGGTCGACCAGGCTGCCTGATCCCATACACCTTCATCGTTCTTACCATCAATAGTTAGCGGCTGAGTAGTTTTAAGAATAGTATAACTTCTGGGGATCTGAAGAAGCGGCGCTAGTTTTTCATCGGTCTGCTGTGCCAGAAGCCAAACGGGGCTTACCATAAAAAAAGCCAGCAACGTTAAAGCCGTGACTTTCATATGTGATGATTTTTGTGAGATGTTTTATAACCGGCCCTGATCATGCTTTTATACACCAGGAAATTTATCAGCAGTACGACAATGAGAATAAGCAACCCGAAGAATTCCCTTGTTTCTTCAATCCATGGTGCGGAAGCTTTCATGCTTGATGCTATATTTTCAGCCTGGTGCTCAGTTGCCCAGCTCATTACCCCATATTTATCGAAAAACAGGTAGGTACCATAAATCGAATAGAAAAAAACACCGGCAAGATAAGCTTTAGGATAATACTGGCGCTTTGCTGCCTGAAAACACAAAAAAGCCCCGAAAAGATAGATCGGAATCCATAAATACGGATCGGGATCATTGTATTGAAGACCCGCTGAAATGATAAAAAGAATGCAAAAGAGGATGTTGAATATTTTCATTGGAATAGTCTTAAGTGAAGACATGAGTAAACTTTTGATTTTTAGTGAGTGGTTCCCTGGTCCTTGAAATAATCAACAAAGCTTTTAAAATGAGTTTCTAAAGCTTGCCAATCCTGGTTGTTGATATGTTGTGTATGAAATAACTGGCTTCCCACTCCTACCCCATCCGCACCCGCCTTCATGAAATCGCCAAGATTACTCAGATTAATTCCACCTGTCGGTAATAATTTTACGTGGTTTAAAGGCGCTTTAACGTCTTTTATATACTCAGGACCCAGAGATGTCGCCGGGTAAACTTTAACCATGGATGCCCCTAATTCCCATGCATGGTAGATCTCTGTCGGTGTAAACGCACCGGGAAATACGGGAATACCCATTTCAGCACATCCGGTTATAACATGAGCGCTTACTATCGGCGTTACAATAAATTGAGCCCCGGACGATAACGCGATATCAAGGTCTTTTTCACTACAAACAGTACCCGCGCCAATATTTAATTGCCCTGAGAAATGATCTGCCGCATAACTAATGATCTCTTTAGCCGACCGGGTATTCATCGTGATCTCGATCGTAGTTAATCCGGACGTAATGTAAACGGGCAGGACCTGCCGGACCTGATCGAATGTAAGTCCCCTGATTATACCCACAACAGGCACTTTGGAAAATTCATCCCAGGAAAATCCGGATCTAATCATTAGCAATTGTATTTGACATTTTAAATAACTGAACCTGGCCCGCTATTGTTGCCTTGTCAATAAGCTCAGGCTGAATAAAAATAACATTTTCGTTGAGATCCAGGACTTCAGCAGCCAATTTATAATGCTCATATAAATGCTTCCCGCTGCAAATTATAAGCATCTTCGCCGGGTCTTTTGAGAGCTGTTGTAATTCGCTTCCGATCAGCAATCCGCTCAAATAAAATGCGTTCTGTTCTTTGTCGAATTTAGAAAATAATTGGTTTGTTCGTACGGTAAAAAGTGCGCTCAGCAGGTTAGCGAAACCAGACTTTTCAACACCTGAGCTAAATGCGGATATATTTAATGGTTCCATTAGAACTGACCCTGAATTCACTTTAATTGAGTCTTTAAGAATACTATGTTCTGATAAAATATTAAAGACCTCGCCAGTCATGAAAGTTTGAAATCCAGTGATTGAATTATTTACAACATGAATGTGCTTGGAATGAGTGCCTGGGAATACAAAAATGGAATTATTTTTTTCTAATTCAGATGTTTCAGGCAGGTTGAAAAGGCCTATCAGCTGTGCTTCTTCTCCGCGCATCACATCGTCATCGCTTTTGACACCGGACACCAATACCAAAGGCATACCCGCACCATTAAAATCTTTAACAATCCTGACAGAGGCCTGGCTACCATTCGCCTTAAAAGGTAAGGATGCATATGGGACTTCCTCCATGCCAATGGAAGATGAAGCCATGCCAGAAACGATAACGGGAACCTGGGTGAGGCCCGTATTAACGCTCTTAGCCATTTCATCAATCGCAGACCTAAGCTTCGAACCGTAAAAATCGAAGCGTACTTTTGATGTATCTTTCTGCCAAGTCCTGAAAGTTTCGGCAACCCCTTCAGTTTTCTGCAATTCAGCGAGCACTTTAAAGTCTGATGGATCTACCAATCTAAGCCGGAAGGAACTGGTTCCCCAATCGCAGCAGAGGATGTTTGTCATGGATTGCAAGTTAAATATTTTTTCTGCAGCACTTGACTCTCTACTCTTAATTTTCTACTAATTAAGTGAATTAACACGCGTTTTAAATATATTTTCCTCTAGACCTTTCAGACGGTCGTCCTCTGTAAACCTGCAGTAAAGAATATCTTTGGCACCCGTTCTGTCGCGAAAAACTTTTAACTGGCTGCGGCTTTCGCAAGCTCCTCCTGAACACGTCTGGCAACTATTTTCTCTTCTCCCGACTTTAGCATAAACACGGTCATGTTAATTGCATTCTGGCTGGTCATTACTTCAATAGAGGGGCTCCCTTCCTGGAGATTCTTAAGCAATTGCCCTGGGGTGATCTTTACTTTTGCCGGATCCCAGGTCACTGAGATAGCGGGTGTATGATTAGCTATTGGAGGTATCGTGACGGAAGTATTAACGCCATCAACCTTTTTCACTGCATTCACTATAACAGCGGCCCGCTCATCCCACATTTGTCTCTCTTTTTCATGATCCTGGTTAACATATTTATCCAGCGCCACGTACATCCCGAGGATCTCCTCTTTGTTAACCTTCATCCCGCGGCCGATATTACCGCCATTGGGAGGAGCACTCAATCGTGCTGCTGCAATAAGATCTTTCTTGCCGATAAGCATTCCTGCACTTTGGGGCCCGCGGATCGCCTTACCTCCTGAAATACAGGTCAGGTCAAAACCCATATCGGTGTATTTCCAAAGGTTTTCGACCGGGGGGATATCCGCTGCGATATCAATAAGGGTAGGAATATTATGTTTTTTGGCGATCGATACGAATTCATGGTGCTGTACCTTACCTTCAGGCGCTACTGCATTCAGGAAGTACATCATCGCAGTTTTGCTGGTGATCGCTCTTTCAAGCTCTTCGGCAGTCTCAACAATCACGGGTATAATTCCAGTATTTGTCAAAGCATGAACATATCCAACGTTATGTGTCTTTTGAACGATCACTTCATTCTTCTCAAAGCTGCTTACGTTCGGTAATAATGCAACTTTTTCACGGTCCATACGGGTAAGCACCCCGGCGGTGCCTAAAACAAGAGCCGACCAGCATCCGGCAGTAACCATGGCTGATTCAGCGTGACAGATTGCCGCGATCTTTTCGCCGACTTTATCCTGCACTTCGTTGATCATCACGAAATGTTTTGCCGATTGGTTGATGGTATCCACAACTTCCTCATGCATTAAAGAGGCGGTCATGGTCGTATAGGTTCCAGCCGCATTTATAAATGTCCGTAATCCCAACTCCTTAATGACATCACGTTTATCCCTTGTAGCGGCATCAGTAGCTGCTTGAGCTACGAAAGGCACCCCTGTTCCGATGGCTGCCCCTGCGATCGGCGCTACTGAAAGGTACTTAATCAGATCTCTGCGTTTCATAATATTAATTATTTATTGGTTAAAATCAGGGTAAACATCGCAGGAGATATATGATCTCCTCCTGATGTTTGATATCGCTGACATAAAGATAGGAAAGTGGATATCATCTTAATAAGCTTGAAATGTTTAAATAGGCATTCACCTGTGCTGTGGTAATAGTTCCCGAATGAGGGCCTGCCCTTGGCCATAATTCGAAGTCTGAACTTATTTGAAAAATTAAACTTCAAATTATAACAATTAGATTATTTTGCGTTAATAATGAATTTATTGAATTCAGTCAACTCTATCTGATTAAGTATACAAATTTTGCAAAAGAAATTCATTCTGTCATTATTTTTTCTGACACGAGGGAAGAAGTAGTTTTTATACTCTTAAGTAAAATGCAGCTGACACAAAATAATTCACATTAATCAAATACGACAAATTATAACTAAATCAATGAGATTTTTTCATTGCACCCGACATATAACAGCGCTTTCCGTGTTATTTTTGTCATCTTCACTTTTAGCCCTGGCCCAGCAGCCGGGGTCTCCACCTGCCGTAGCAACTACCCGGCAGGTTGCTCCTGTTAAAACGCCCGTATCCCTGAGACCTGATGTTACCATCACAAAAGTAATGGATATAGGTCCGCTTGCCGTGCGGCTGATACGTAATCCAAAAACCGGGGAGTTCTGGTATTCAACATTTGATGGAAATGTTTTCCGGATTACTGATTTTGATACCCCGAAAGCTGCAGGGCATAAAGTATTCTCCAGTGCAGATCACGGAATTAGCCGCTTACAGGGTGCCGCATTTTTAAACAACATCTTATTCCTTTGCGGAAATATAAATACCAACGGCGGAAAAGGTACAAAGGGTAGAATGGTGAAATATGATCTGTCAAAAGCAAATCCTATCCTCAAAGAAGTGTTTAACACCGTTGAATATGGAACGAACGCTACCACATTTGACCACGGATGGAATGCACTTGAGATTAGCCCTGATAAAAAACACATCTATGTAAATTCAGGGGCACGTACTGATCACGGCGAGGTTCAGGACAATAAAGGTGCATATCCTAATGCGAGGGATAATGGCTTGACGGCAAATTTATTCCGCTTTCCTGTCAATGCCGAAAACCTGCTGTTGCCTTCAGAAACATCTAAGCTTAAAGAGCTGGGATATATCTACGCGGAAGGTATACGCAATTCTTATGATATGGCTTTTGATGGAGAAAAAAATCTTTTCGGAGTTGTGAACTCAGGCGACTATGACCAGTCTGAGGAAATGTTCTGGATCCGGCAAGGCCGTCATTATGGCTTTCCATGGCAGATGGCAGGTGTTGAAAACCCTCAGCAGTTTTCAACCTGGGTACCGGATCCTGCCACGGATGCTTTCATTAGCCCGGGGGCACATGCCTGGGTAGTTAAATACTTCAGAAATGACCCTGATTTTCCGAAGGTCCCGGCTGGGGTAAAGTTTTCGCCGGGTGTGCAGAATCTGGGCCCGGATGCAAATGAATACCGTGACATCGCATCGGGGAAAATAGTTGACGGAGACATTACGGGCCGTGCGGTTAGCACCTTCAACGCCCATTCGGTTCCCTTAGGCCTGGTGTTCGACACTAAAAATGAGCTTTCAACTGAGTTTAGAGGAGATGGATTTGTGTTCAGGTATGGTGGGGGTTCAGACCGGCCCGGTACAAACCTTTTAAGAAAACCTGGTAAAGACCTGTTACATCTTAAAATGGAATACAATCAGGCCACCGATAATTTTTATATGAAAACCACGAGCATTGCCGATAATTTTAACGCCCCGGTGGATGCGGTACTCCTGGGCAATAATATCTATGTTATTGAACATGGCGCGGAAGGCTCGGCAGGGGGAAGAATATGGAAGATCACGCTGCCGGGGAAGTAGAGGTTGTACGTTGTACGTTATACGTTGTACGTATTAAGTGGTACGTTGTACGTTTTAGGTGGTGTGTTAGGTTTTACGTAGAACGTACCACGTATAACGTTCAACTTTCCTTAGATTAGTCAGATAATTTTAAAGAACATACCTCATGCAAAACCTAACCCCCGATCAGAATTTCGAAAAAACGGGCTTAAAGCTTCCTCCTGCGCCTGCTCCTATTGGTGTTTACAAACCATACCTTATCGATGGAAAGTACTTGTACGTCTCAGGACATGGGCCGGTGCAGAACAATAAAGAACTGATCAAAGGAAGAATAGGAAAGGATATGGATATGGAGCAGGGGAAGCTTGCAGCTCAGCAGGTCGGGCTGACCATTCTCTCCACGATAAAAACTAACCTGGGAAGCCTGAATAAAGTTAAAAGGGTAATTAAAGTTCTGGGTATGGTTAACTGCACTTCTGATTTCGAGAGACACCCATACATAATTAACGGCTGCAGTGAGCTTTTTGCCAGGGTTTGGGGTAATGAGAACGGGATCGGAGTGAGAAGTGCGGTAGGTTTCGGTTCCCTACCTGACAACATTCCAGTTGAGATAGAGTGCTTATTCGAATTACAGAACAGTCCGAGAGACCCATTAAAATAGCTATCATTTACCATTCGACCCAAACTTCCCACCGAAAACGTACAACGTACAACGTAAAACGTAAAACTCAATAAAATGAAACAAATCTGGCCGCAAAATTACGATCCTTTAAATAATGCGCTTCTTTCCACCTTACTTGCAGCGCTTCCGATAATTGTTCTGCTGGGATCGATCGCGTTATTTCATATGAGAATTCACCTGGCGGCACTCCTGGGATTAGCGGTAGCTATCATTGTAGCTCTTTTTGTATTTAATATGCCTGGATCAACTGTTACAGCAACCACGCTCTATGGCAGCGCTTATGGCCTTTTTCCCATTGGCTGGATCGTTTTAAATCTTATTTTTCTTTACCAGTTAACGGTCAATAAAGGTTTATTTACGCTCATACGCATGCACCTGTCAACTATTGCGCCTGACCCGAGAATCCAGGTCATCCTGATCGCCTTCGCTTTCGGAGCTTTTTTTGAAGGTGCAGCGGGTTTCGGAACGCCGGTCGCTATTACAGCTGCTATTCTTATACAGCTCGGTTTCAGGCCCCTGGCGGCGTGCGGGCTTTCCCTGATAGCGAATACGGCGCCTGTAGCTTTCGGCGCGCTTGGGACGCCAATAATCGCTTTAGCCGCGGTTACAGACCTGGATGTACTGAAGCTTTCTGCAATGGTGGGAAGACAGCTCCCATTTTTTTCCGTTATCGTACCCTTTTGGGTGATATGGGCGATGGCCGGTTTCCGCGGAATGATTAATGTCTGGCCTGCAGCATTAACCGCCGGACTGTCATTTGCCGTAACGCAATTTGTTGTTTCAAACTATCACGGTCCGTGGCTAGTGGATATTTTTGCGTCACTTGCTTCTATTGTGTCACTGATCGTACTTTTAAAATACTGGCAGCCCAAAACAATTTGGGAATTGCCAAAAGGAGAAGATACTGTGGCCATTGATCCTCAGCCAGCGGTTGTGCAAAGAAAAGATATGGTGCGCGCCTGGACTCCATGGGTGATTCTGGTTGTCTTTATTTTTGCATGGGGAGTACCTGCTGTAAAAAAAGCGATGAATTCTATCTCCGCCCCGGAATATCAGGTTGCCTACCTTCATAATCTTGTGAAACGGACACCCCCTATTGCACCCGCTCCCACTTTAGATAAACCTGCAAAAACTGAAGAAGCCGTGTTTAAATTGAACTGGATCTCTGCTACCGGAACTGGAATTTTAGTGGCGGCCATATTGGCGGGATTTGCGATCGGCTACTCATTGAAGGAGATGCTGAAAGTTTATCTTTCAACCCTATGGAAAGTACGGTTCTCTTTAATAACTATTGCTGCGATGCTTGCGCTGGGGTATGTTACTAAATATTCCGGTGCCGATGCGACGCTCGGGCTGGCGCTGGCAAAAACGGGTGTACTTTATCCATTTTTTGGAACCATGCTGGGATGGCTTGGTGTAGCCCTCACCGGTTCAGACACTGCTTCAAACGTTCTGTTCGGAAGTTTACAGACAATTACAGCTAAGCAAACGGGTGTAAGTCCCATACTCATGGCCGCAGCCAACAGCTCAGGAGGTGTAATGGGCAAAATGGTGGATGCGCAAAGTATTGTTGTTGCCAGCACTGCTACAAACTGGTATGGGCATGAGGGGGAGATCTTACGATATGTGTTTTTCCATAGTATCGCGCTGGCAGCGCTGGTTGGCCTGCTGGTATTCCTTCAGGCTTATGTAATGCCGTTTTCGGATATGGTCGTGAAATAAACACGAGGCTTCGCCTGAAATTAATAGTTACAAAAGATAAAAATCAATAAAAAATACACAGATGAATAACAAACTAATCAGTTCAGGATGTGCTGGCGTCGTCCTTACTTGTTTGCTGGCCTTTATTCCGGGGATGAAAATTGACCCTGTCATTAACGAGAACTTTGCTGTAGCTGCGGCTCAGTACGAGAAAATGCTGGCTGTTTCCAAGGATATGATACAATATCCGCGCGGGACTGCGAAAGATGGCTCTCTTCGTTATGTAGGTATCGGCGACTGGACCGGCGGATTTTGGCCGGGAGCTTTGTGGTACATGTTTGAACACACCGGCGAGCAACAATGGCGTATTGCCGCCGAAAAATGGACGGAATCGCTGGAAAGCAATCAATATAACACGAAGCATCATGATATCGGCTTTATGATGTATAATAGTTATGGAAACGGCCTCCGTCTTACCAATAATGAGAGCTATAAACCCATTCTCATCCAATCAGCTAAATCGCTTATTAAACGTTACTCTCCGGTTGTTGGAAGCATCCAGTCCTGGAATTCAAGGAAGTCCAAAGACGGGAACGCATGGGATTTTCCGGTAATTATAGACAATATGATGAATCTGGAACTGCTTTTTTGGGCAACTAAGGTTACCGGCGATAATTCATATCGCGACATTGCTATCAGGCATGCTGAAACATCCATGAAAAATCATGTCCGGCCAGACTATAGTTCATACCATGTAGTTAGCTATGATACCATTACCGGCGCTCCGGCATACCGGCAAACTGCACAGGGTTTTTCTGATAACTCGACATGGTCGCGCGGACAGGCCTGGGGAATTTATGGATTTACTACTACCTACCGGGAGACAAAGGACAAACGCTTTCTGAAGACAGCTATGGGCATGGCTGATTTTTTCCTGAACAATAAAACGCTTCCTGAAGATAAGATTCCGTTATGGGATTTCAATGTCGGAAAACCCGGATTTATTCCGGATTGGAAATATGAGCCGGCTAAATACACGGAGATCCCGCGTGATGCTTCTGCAGCTGCGATCGCAAGTTCAGCGCTGCTTGAACTAAGCGAATACGTCAGCAAAGGGAAGGCAAAAAAATACCGGAAGGCTGCCACTGAAATGATCCATTCACTAAGTACATCGGCCTATCGCGCGGAACCAGGTACAAATAACTTTTTTATCCTTAAAAATAGTGTCGGTGCGCTTCCAATGGATAGTGAAGTAAATGTTCCATTGGTCTATGCCGATTATTATTTCCTTGAAGCGCTATTACGATTGAAGAAACTCAATAACTAATTTCATGATCCGGATCCTCCTTGCTGCCCTCTTTACCTTCATCTTCTCTGTTCGGGAATTGACAAAAGACCAGGGGCCAAAGGTAAAAGTGTCAGACCTTTTATAACGTCTCTGCGTTTCATGGGTAATTTGTTCTACTAAATTTCTATTTATTGCTGGTATAAAAACAGGGCTTATTTCTCAGATCCCACGCCTAAATAAGTCCTTAATTTTTCACTTTCAAATTTGTCTGCAGCCTCCTGATCGGGTTTTAAAAGAGAAACGACTATTCCGATCACAAATGCTGAAGTCATGGAAACAAGTGCCGGATTTTTCAGCGGGAATATTGCTTCGGTATTTCCAAAAACATCTACCCAGACGGTCGGACTTAACACGATTAAAACCAGGGAAAGTACCGCCCCGGTTACAATACTCGATACCGCGCCCTGGGTGGTGAAGCCTTTCCAGATGATCGACATCAGCAGGGCGGGGAAATTAGCACTTGCTGCAATAGAGAAAGCCAGGCCTACCATGAACGCAACATTTTGTCCCTTAAAGATCAATCCCAGTCCGATAGCAAGCAAACCCAGGAATATGGTTGCTTTTTTGGCAACTTTTATCTCCCCCTGCTCATCTGATACTCCTTTTTTAAATACGTGAACATACAGATCATGTGAGATGCTGGATGCTCCTGATAATGTCAGGCCGGCTACAACTGCCAGGATAGTTGCGAACGCCACTGAAGCTATAAAGCCCAGGAAGGCGCTACCGCCAACGTGTTCAGCTAATAATAAGGCCGCCATATTTCCGCCTTTATCAAGCACTTCAATAGGCGTTTTACCCACCAGGGCCATCGCTGAGAAACCAATAAAGAATGTCAGGATATAAAAATATCCGATAAAGCCCGTCGCAACAAAAACAGATTTTCTGGCTGCTTTATCATCAGGCACAGTATAGAAGCGCATCAGGATATGCGGCAATCCTGCTGTACCCAGCATCAAGGCTAATCCCAGGGATATCGCGTCAAGTGGATTTGTGATATATCCTCCCGGAGAAAGCATGTCTTCACCATACTGCGTTTTAACAGAATTAAATAATTCCGCCGGACTAAAATTAAACTTTGACATGGCCAGCACAACAAGTATGGTTGCTCCCGATAACAGCAAAACCGCTTTGATGATCTGAACCCAGGTGGTAGCGATCATCCCGCCGAAAAGAACGTAGCATGTCATTACCATTCCTACAACTACAACAGCTATCTCATAGTCGAGACCGAACAAGGTTTTGATCAGGCTTCCCGCGCCTACCATTTGAGCGATCAGATAGAAGGAAATGGTTAGTAATGACCCTACAGAGGAGGCAATTCGGATAGGCCTTTGCTTCAAACGGTAAGCTACCACATCAGCAAAGGTATATTTTCCAAGATTTCTTAAGGGTTCAGCAATCAGGAACATGATCAATGGCCAACCCACAAGAAAACCGATGGAGTAGATCAGTCCGTCATATCCTTTCGTAGCGACCATTCCTGCAATCCCAAGGAAAGAGGCAGCGCTCATGTAATCTCCCGAAAGGGCAAGTCCGTTTTGGAACCCGGAGATGTTCCTGCCTGCAGCATAAAACTCAGACCCTGTTTTTGTTTTTTTAGCCGCCCAATAGGTGATATATAATGTAACTGCTACAAAAAGAAAGAAAATTGCTATGGATACTGGGTTGGCAGTTCCCAAAGTGGAAGGGGTACCAGCCTGGCCGACTTGAAGAAGTAAGTTTAGAGACATAAAAATTCTAGAGATTATGGTTAGAGATCTTTCTTAATTTCTTTTACAGAAGCATCATAATAATTATTTGCCCAGTAGACGTACACACCTGTAATTAGCCAGGAAAATATAATTATACCAAGACCCACCACAATAGCGAGGTTAAGCGAGTCGCCAAGAGGCATCTTCAATGTTTCTTTTTGATAAGCCACCACCATCAAAAAACCTATATAAACGAACAGCATAATAAAGGTGAATGATAAAGAGATATTCCACCGGGTTTTCACCAGCTTTTTAAAGGCCGCACTCTGAAGGATCTGGTTTGTTTTAGTACTATTCATAAAATTCAATAAATTATCTGGGGCGTTGTATATTTAGGTGCAGGGTTGTTTAAATTACAGATATTAATACCAATTAAATTAGTCTATAAGTCTAGGAAAAATAAATGAATTTACATCAGAATTGCGGTCAAACTTTATTGGAATGCAAAAACGTTACGGAGCTTTCAGCTGCTGGTTGGCCGGACAATCATTTTTACTGCCCCTGAAATCAGGAAGATCAGTGTGAGTTTGCTGTTATTTTTCTTTCTGCATAATCAATGGAATCAATTTGCTGATGAGCAGGGTTTATGGTTCCATACTTTGGAAAACTTTCTGATATTATTTTGGCTGTCATGGATTTTTATATACCAGTTGATTATCTGTCCATTGATATTGTCGCGGGAAGGAATAGTGAAGAATTTAATTTATTATTGCACTTGTTCTTAAGAAGAAAATCTACCTGATGTATAAAAATTCATTGATATACCCGCCCTTTGTTGCTGAGTTCCAGGTAAAATTTTCCTTCAATTTCAACAGCAAAGATTATTTTAATGTCAAACTTCAGCAAAATGAACATCAAGTTTTCTACTTTATCGTTTACCAAAATAGCTCTTTTCGGGATGATCATGGGCTTTCATTGCACCGCATTCGCACAGACTTTCCGGACCTTTGAAAAACCAATTGTTTTTAACGACCTGCGAAAAAAATTGTCCATTGAATATTTGAAAGCCAGGCATGGTATAATCCAGGATGCCGCTACGATAATTCCAAAGATGATCGTGCTGCACTGGACAGCCATCCCAACGCTTGAGGAATCTTTTGATGCGATGAACCCCGCTGTTTTACCGGGGGCCAGAAGCGGCATAGCAGGAGCCAGCAATCTGAATGTTTCCGCTCAGTTCCTTGTTGACCGTGACGGCACAATCTTCCGGCAGCTGCCCGAGACTGCTTTCGCAAGACATGTGATAGGACTGAATTATTGTGCTATTGGAATAGAAAACGTGGGAAGCGGTGAGATGCCTTTAACAAAAAAACAACTCGAGGCAAATGAAGCGCTGATCCGCTACCTTAAAAGGAAATACGATATACAGTATGTGATCGGCCATCATGAGTACAAAACATTTATTGGTCATCCGCTGTGGAAAGAAACTGATCCGAATTACCTGACCAGCAAAACTGATCCGGGAGACGAGTTTATGGGGAAGATCCGGGACAGGATTAAAGACCTCGGAATTAAAGGCGCGATAGTTAAGTAAGGGGCGGGAAGCTGAAGGCCTGACGCTGAAAGCAATACCGCACAAAAAATCCGTGTTTATTTATCCCACCAGATCATGGTTAAATTTTTGTCCTGACATTATTACTGCCTCAACTAATTTGCACCATCGACTTTTGCACGTTCTCAGCGTAATTTCCAACTTTCCGGCCGGCGACTAATCCTTGTTCGCAATTAACTTTCCTTTATGAACATTTGAATGATACCGTATTCCAGGCCCCTTAATTCGGCTAATCCCCTCAACCGGCCAATAGCTGAATAGCCCGGATTGGTATGCTTTTTAAGGTCATCAAGCATTTGATGACCATGATCCGGCCTCATAGGTATCGATACGCCCCTGTCGTGGGATATTTTAACCAGCCCCTCTACCACGGCAAACATATCCACGTCCCCTTCGAGATGATCATCCTCAAAAAAATCACCAAAGTCATTCCTGCGGGTACTACGCAGATGAACGAAATTTATGCGTTCCGCAAATTGTTCAATGATAGCAGGAAGGTCATTATCCTTCCTCACACCAAAAGACCCCGTACAGAAACACAGCCCGTTCCTGAGGGAAGGAACAGCGCTGATCAACGCATTGAAATCTACCGCCGTACTCACAACCCTGGGCAATCCCAAAATAGCATAGGGAGGATCATCCGGATGGATCACCATATTTACCCTGCCTTCCTCCGCCACAGGAATGATCTCATTCAGAAAATAGATGAGGTTCTTACGCAACCTGCTTTCGTCTATACCTTTATAAGTATCAAGCGCCTGCTGAAACTGCTCAATGGTAAAACTCTCTTCACTTCCGGGTAAACCTGCAATAATATTCCGTGTAAGTTTTTCTTTTTCCTGGGGAGACATTTCCGAAAAACGCAACCTGGCACGCTCAATTTCGTGGCCGCTATAGGCTGACTCTGCACCCGGGCGCTTGAGAATAAACAGCTCAAATGCAATGAAAGCTGCCCTCTCAAACCGCAGCGCCTTTGAACCGTCTTCGACAGTATAAGCGAGATCGGTACGGGTCCAGTCAAGCACAGGCATAAAATTATACGTGATACACCGGATGTCGCAAGCCGCTAAATTGAGTATGCTTTGCTTATAATTTTCGATATAGCGGAGGTATGGCCCGCTCTGGGTCTTAATATTTTCGTGTACCGGCACGCTCTCAACAACGCTCCAAACCATTCCGGCCTGCCCCACTTCTGCTTTTCGCTTTTCAATCTCTTCAACCGTCCATACCGAGCCGTTTGGGATATGATGGAGAGCAGTGACAATACCTGAACAGCCAGCCTGACGGATGTCAGAAAGGCTTACCGGATCTTTCGGGCCATACCATCGCATCGTTTGCTGCATGGGATACTT
>JBBJNR010000042.1:0-32212 GCA_037719315.1 Daejeonella sp. | reverse complement strand
TAAGGGAACACTTTTTCCCGCAAAGCACGGTAAAAGCCCGGATCCCTGAACATCTCTGTCACATTCACTGTAATCTCCAACAAAAATTCATCGAAAAACGAAGGTGTATTCACCAAAAGTGATCTTAGATCATATACACTTATTTTTTTTAACTGCATAATACGTGAGACCCGCCTTTTTAGCGATGCTCTTGAATACCCATCGAAATTGAACTCATAAACATTCTGTACAAGGCTGATAAGTTCATCAAGTTCATCAAAGGAAATATTGTACGGATGCAAATCTGAAGACATTCTCATCAGCTTAACCAAACACAGATCATAGAAGTCAATTTGTCGATATCCACGGGTTTTGAAATATAATCATCGGCCCCTGCCGCAATACACTTTTCGCGATCATTCTTCATTGCTTTAGCCGTGAGTGCGATAATTGGTATTTTGGCAAATCGGCTTTGCTTGCGTATCTCTTGCATAGCTTCGTATCCATCCATTTCCGGCATCATAATATCCATAAGAACCAGGTCCGTATCCGGCTTTTCATCCAGTTTTTTCAATGCTTCCAGTCCATTATTGGCAATCTCTATATTCATTTCATAAGTTTGTAAAGCGGTAGATAGCGCAAAAATATTTCGCATATCATCATCTACAATCAGTACAGACCGGTTGACCAATGCTTTTTCTGTGGTAACGACCTTGTTCTTAGAGGCCTTGTCATGCTGTACACCGGAAAAAGGAACGGAATGCTGGGGCGATCTTAACTTGTTCATGAACAGATTCACTTCGTCCAGCAAACGGTCGTTAGATTTATTGCTTTTTAAAACCATGGCATGGGTATGTCTCAATACCCTGTCCATGCTGTCCCGGTCCAGTTCCATTGCGGTATTGATGATCACTGGGATATCTGCCCATTTCGTATCAGATTTTATCTTGTCCAGAAGGTCTAGACCAGAAATATCGGGTAAATTGATATCCAAAATAATGCAATCAAAGTCAGGATCTGTCCCCAGTTCTTGTAGGGCTTGCTCCCCATTAAAGGCTTGTTTTACCTCTATCTGATGATCAGTCAATTGGCTGCTCAGGTTCTCGCTTTGGATTTCATGGTCCTCAATGATGAGCACTTTGGTCAGCTTGAGGCTTCTATTGTTCAGCAATTGATCAAAAGCTTCGTCGAGTTTTCCCATCTCAACGGGTTTTTTAAGAAAGCCTATAGCCCCGGCCTGCTTCGCCTTCATAAGTTTTTCATCACCAGCAGACATCATGTGCACCGGGATATCTTTGGTAGCAGGATCGGATTTTAACCTTTTAAGTACCGTCCAACCATCCATTACAGGCAACATGATATCCAACACGATGGCATCCGGAAGATGATCCTGAGCCATTTTTAAACCTGCATCCCCCTGGAAAGCAACCATGGGTGTAAAACCCCTTTCGATGGCATAATCTTTCAATACCTCGGCAAAATTTTGGTCATCCTCTATGATCAGCATCACAGGTTCCTTCGGTGATGATGGCCAGTTTGTTGTTTGAGCCCTTTTAGGAATGGAAAATTTAACCTCTACTTTTTCTTCCTGAGTTGTGTATTGCTCTTGAAATTCTATCGGAAGATACAGGGTGAAAGAACTGCCTTCGCCTGGTTTACTTATGATCTGGATCTCTCCTCCAAGGATAGTGGTCAGCTCCCTGCTAATCGATAAACCAAGTCCGGTACCGCCAAATTTCCGGCTTGTCGATCCATCTGCCTGCTGAAAGGCTTCAAAAATAGCTTTCTGTTTATCCTGAGGGATACCAATACCGCTATCCTTCACTTCAAATGAAACGATCGAACCCACATCAGCATTGGACATCTTTTCATTGCTGAAATCTTTATCAGTTTTTACCAGACCAATGGATACCTCAACCGAACCATTTTGCGGAGTAAATTTGAATGCATTAGAAAGCAGGTTCTTAAGGATCTGTTCCAAACGCATGCGATCTGAAATAATCTTCTCGGGAACATCAGGATCAACGTTAATCCCATAGTTTATTTTCTTACTTCCGGCAACTTCGCTAAAAAGGAGCTGAACATCTTGTATTACATCAGCTATACTCACTTCTTCAATGGTTAGATCAATTTTCCCCGATTCTATTTTGGAAAGGTCCAGAATATCGTTGATAAGGGTTAAAAGATCACTCCCGGCATTGTGTATCACGCCTGCATATTTAATCTGATCTTCTGATAGATTGGCATTTTTGTTCTCTTTTAAGATACGGGCCAGGATCAGGATACTGTTCAGCGGTGTACGCAGTTCATGACTCATATTTGCCAGGAATTCTGATTTGTACTTACTGGTTTTCTCTAACTCTTCTGCTTTTATACTGATAGCTTCTCGTGCCTGGTCTACTGCCTTATTACGTTCTTCCAGCATTTCGGCCTTTTCTTCAAGTTCGGCATTGATCTGTCGAAGCTCTTCCTGTTGTACCCGCAGTTCTTCTTCAGAGGCCTGTAACATTTCCGTCTTCTGGATCAGATCTTCGTTGGTGGAGCGCAACTCTTCCTGCTGTGCTGCCAGTTCTTCTGCTTGCTGCTGAGTCTCTTCGAAAAGATCTTTCAATTTTGCACGGGATTGTGTCGTATTTACCGCAATAGCAATACTATCAAGTGCCATAGTGATAAACTCCATTTTTATTGGGCTCAGTTCGGTCACCATACCAAATTCGATCACACCTTTAACAGAATCTTCGAACAAAACGGGTTGAACCAGAATGGTGTGTGGGGTTACCTCACCTAAGCCGGAACAGACCTTTAGGTAATCTTCGGGTACGTCTTTGAGAATGATGGTTTTTCTATCTAAAGCAGCTTGTCCCAATAAACCATCACCTAATTTTATCATACCGCGATTACCCTCCCTGAATTGGAAGGCATAACTACCTGTTAAATGAAAATTTTCGCCAACCTCATCGGCAAGATAGATAGCAGCTACATGCGCTTCAATATAAACTGCAATTTGGGCAATAATCTTTCCCGAAAGCTCGGTCATATCCAGTTCACCACGAATGGTCTCATCCAGTGCCGTAAGGCCTGTCAGTAGCCAGTTCTTATTCTGACTTTCAGCAGATAGTAGTTCTAATTGTTTATTAGCCAACCGGACACGTTCCTCAATTATTTTTTGTTCTTTGAACGACCGGCGGATATAACTAAGAAGTAACAAAACCATGCCTAAGATCAGTAAACAGCCTATAAGATTAATCAGGATGGTCCGGTTAACACTTTGTACACTGGCAGCCTCCCTGCGCTCAAGCAAGACATTTTCCCATTCTACAATATCTTTGATTATAGCCTGGATCCTGATCATCAAAATTTTGCCGGTATCTCCTATAATTATTTGTTCTGCTTCTGCAAAACTTCTTCTACGGGCTTCCACTAAAGTCTCCAGCCGGACCATTTTCAGTTCAGCATATTTAAGCAGAGAATCCACATGTACACGAGCCGAATTATCGTAAACCATGCCCTTAAGTTTTATTATTGATGGAATGACCTTCCTTTTAGTATCCTGATACGTAAGCAGATGGTCCGCTTCTCCACTCGCCGCATAGTAGCGGGCCTCGCTTTCGCAGGTAATGATGTAGTTCTCTGTTTCTTCGGTTTGGCTAATTACATTATAAGTATGGTTTACCCAGCCTGCATCTTCCTGCAATTTCCGAATGCTTATATAAGAAACGATGGCCAGGATAAAAACAAGAGCAAGACAGACAGTGAAGCCGGCAATTACCTGTTGTTGAAAAGTAAATTTTCGCATGTTCATAAGACGATGATGTGTGATATCTCTAATGTACTATTTATTTTGCGGGTCGAAATCATCGCTGTCACTCTTCATAAAAATCCTGAAGTGAACCAAAATAGTTAAGGTTCCACCCTTCTATCATATCATCAATATCAGAATCGGGAATATTGGTATGCCTGAGTTCGACAGAAGTGCCATTTTTATCGGGATGAAGAATAAGCGTAACAATAGATTCTTCCGGCTGATCCCCGAAATACCATTGCTGAACGATCTTTTTGTTTTCAACAAACCCGATATTTCTGCCAGCGATACTATCATCCCACAATGAAAACTCAGAACCCGGCTCTGTACTCATAATGGCTTCTGCGCCTGTCCACAATGAGATTGTCAGGGCATTAGTCAGAGCCAGGTATACATCCTCCGGTGGAGCCTGTACCAAATAGTAATGTTTGTAGTCTTTCATATGCGTATTTCGATTCGGCATGTAGCCTGGCCTTGTTTATGCCTGCGGGATGGTACCAGCAAGTTAAGGCAGTTTAAGCCCTAAATAATAACAAATTTAGAATAAAAGCCCGATAGATGCCTGCCATCGCCTCATAAAATACTGCGGATAAGGCCTCATGTTTTCTTTTGATATGCTAAAATCAACTTTATTTAAATTCCGGCAACATTTGGTTAAAGGTTTCGTCATATCCCCGAAAGTAACCGATGCAGGTTCTTCAAAAGTCATGACGCAGGAATGATTGAAATTCAGGATTATATTCTGTCAGGCAGCCTGGAATTTAGCGCGATAGCCGGTCGGAGTCATCCCGACCGTTTTTTTGAAGATTTTCCTGAATGCTTTCGGATCATTATATCCTGAACTCAGCATAATTTCAAGCATTTGCTGATTTGTTTGCTCGAGCAGTTTCTTGGCCGCCTCTATCCGGGTTTTCTGTAGGTATTCAATAGGTGTAATACCTGTGACCAGTTTAAATCTTCTGGCTATATTTCTTCTGCTTGCAGGAACATCTTTGATCATCTCCTCAATCGTGCCGGCATGGTGATATGCTTCTTCAATCTTTTTTTGGGCCATCGCAACAAGTTCATCATTATGATCCTGAGTGGGGAGAAATGTTCCAAAATAAGACTGGTTCACCCTGTCCATATCAACAGCAAATAACTTTGCGGTGCGGACAGCTACTTCTTTTCCGCAAAAACCCTGAATTAAATGAAGGAGCAGGTGAAAGCTGGAGGTTGCTCCCCCGCTGGTGAACAGACCACAATCTCCGGTAACGATCTTATCGGGCAAAAGGCGCACGTCAGGAAAATTCAGGCTGAACGCTTCACAGGCGTCTATATGGGTGGTCGCCTGTTTCCCATTAAGCAGTCCGGTAGCCCCCAATAGGAAAGCGCCGGTACAGAAGGTTGCTATTTCCGCTCCTTTTTCGAATTGTTCTTTTAACCAGGGAATAAATGAAGCATTTTGCTGAATTGCAGTCTGAATATTTTCTGTTGAGAAGGCAGATACCATAATGAGGTCCAAATCCCCTGCGAGTTTTGCAGGGACAACTGGGTAGGACGAAAAAGAGCCCGCGCTGTCTGCATCATCCGGCGAAATCATCATGATGCTGAACGGAGATTCTTCATGGTCTTTTCTGTATAAGCCATTGACAGTCTCAAATACGTCGAGTATTGCTGCCACGCTTAACAAGCGATATTGATTGGTAAGTATGATGCCGAGTTTAATCATAAGATAAAATTTCTATAGATAAAAATAGAAAATTTTGTCCTGAATACCCCTGTGATCTTCATTTTTATTGATTTACTTATATAGCTGCCCAAGCTGAATTTTTAATCTTCCACCTGAGTAAATGAGGTACTAACAGTTTTAACGCTCCCTTCTTTTAGGTTCTTTAACGTTGCTGTAACAACATGAGTACCTTTTCCGGGAGCTTCAATAGAATATATATAGTAAGAATCGCTTATATCACCATTTCCGGCTTTTCGGTTGATAAGTTTTGCTTCTACAATTTTGCCATCAACTTCCAGTTTCTCCAATTCTACAGCTGCCGATTTTAAAGTTTGCCTGATGCTATTCCACCAACACCTCACGCGGATATTAACCCCCTTTTCGGGATGCCCGGTTTCAAATTTATCTGACGCAGTTAGAACAGTAACAGCTGCCCAGGGACGTATTGCTTCGCCAGACCTATTCCACCATTGCCAGCTATTTTGATTTTTATTTATGAAATCCCGGGCTGCGTTTATCCCTCCAAGCATTCGTGTTTTATAATTACTTACTGAATCATGTCTGACACCAACCACCCAGTTATTGTTCAAGGCATTGACCATGCTTTCGTAGCTTGGCTCGTTTGCAATAAATAATGTGCGATGATTAAGCAACTCGTTTGACCACCACCACGATTCTGTTCCATGGGCATCCTGAAGTGTAACGAGCGGAAGCCGGTACCTGTATTGGGCTATGTACGGAAGCCAAAACATAAAATTCTGACCAAAATGAACGGTACTCAAGGCCAGATAGCCAAAGTTATTTATCGACTCATCTATAAGAATGCGTGCTAAAGGCTCATTATTACTTACCTGTAAAATTAATCCGCCATTTATATCTTTTAGCTGTCTCAAAGTCGTATTCTTAAATTCATCAAATGTTGAACTATCATTGAAATGAACAGCTACAGTTACAGGCGCAATATAATCGAGCACATGATCAAAAGAGCCCATGCCCGGAATTGCCAGTAAATTATCATGAGGCTCGTCAGAAACAAAAAACGTTACCGGCACCTGCTTCTCATTTGCAATTTTCTGCGCTGACGAGACCCAGCCGTCTGCAGCATATTTAACTCCCCAAAGGTGGATATTCAAACTATCTGCGAGCATAACAGCTTCCAGGGGGCTTCCTTGTCCATGGGCTTGAAATTGAACAGTATACACATTATGACCTGAAAAGTCAGGAACGATCTCACTGAGAACTTTAGGTTTTGGTCCTCTGTCGAGGGAATTGAGCGCACCCAGGGCATTTAGCGCATCAATTGCATAATAAGAAGCAACAGGTGTTGAATGAAGACCCGGCCTGTCTCCGAAGCCTCCATCAGTATTGCGTAATGATACCAGGTATTTGATAACTGATTGTACATTCTTAGGCCTGCTACCGAGTAATTTGAGTGCTTTTATCCCCGCCCATGTATAGATAACATCGTCATTGACACCAATTTCAGGTTCAGGTTGATGGGTAAACCCACCATTATTCAACTGGCAGGCCTGGAGCCATTTAACCGTTTCGAAACTTAAGCTTTTTGGACCAGATAATGCATCCCGGGCATAGAGACTCCAGTAGGTATTTAAGATATTTCCATCACCGCCCCAGGCTGCCGGAGCATTGTTAAAGCTTCCATTATCCCGGCGGCAACTTTCGAGATATTGCAAAAATTTTTGACCGTTCTGCATCGGAATTCCTAAAAGTTTACTGCAAATTGGGGTCATAGTCTCCTGGAATAACCCGCCATAGCCATGTCCTTCATAATTTGCAAGTATGCCTGCCTGCGATTTCCAGCTTTTTACATCCTCATTAAAAGAAGAAACATCACCACTCAACCATAAAATAGATCGAATTTGCTCATAAACAAGGTTTCGCATGTTTGATCCGCTAGGACCTGCTTCGCCCCTCGGTGCGTTACCCATAAAGTAATTTGAGCTGCTATTTGTTCCCTTCTGAGGATGATGGTCGCGGATAAACCCGGCTAGTTTACTTTTATTCTTAGGAAGCTCACCAATATTATATAAAATTCCGGTCACGGCGAAGGTAGGAGTTAAATGAGAATCATATTGATCTTCCCAGCCGTAACCACCGTCAGGCTTCGATAACTTACTGTCTATATAATTAAGCAATTCCTTTTTCCAGGAACTTTGTGGAAAACCCTGTAGTGGGGACAGAAAAACCACTGCTAAACATAAAATAATTGATATTTTTTTCATACCCTGGGTAGTTAAAAGAGTGCGGTGATTTTGAGCGGAGGGCTATAGGATTCTATCTAGCTCTCCTGAATTTATTCTGTCATATTCTGAAATTGAGTGCGGAAATAATACATTCCGGGTTTTATTATAAAACTGCGCAAAAATCCCTTTTCTCCACTATTGCCGGCATAAAACTTAAACCCGGTTTCGTCACTCTCAGGGCTTGCCGGTAAAGGGAAAGTCAGGATTTTCTACATGTGAATCCTTCATTATACCTGCTATTTTCTTTACTATGGCAGGGTTTGCAGAGGCGATATCATTCTTTTCTGCTGGGTCATTGATCAAATCGTAAAGCTCAATAGGCGAATTAAAATTTTCTATGGCATTTAATTTAACCCCTTTCCACTTGCCCATTCTTACTGCCTGTCTGCCTCCATTTTCGTGAAATTCCCAATAAAGATAATCGTGAGTTCGTGATGTTCTCCCACGTTTTAGGATTGGCAAAATGGATATACCATCAATATTGAGAGGTTTCTTCTGCTTGGTTATTTCGGCAAATGTGGGTAGGAAATCCCAAAATGCAGCTATTTGTTGAGATTTGGATCCGGGCTTGATGACCGCTGGCCAGCTCATTAACATGGGTTCGCGAATCCCGCCTTCATAAAGGTCACGCTTTGTTCCTCTGAAACCACCGCTGCTATTAAAAAAGTCCGGATCGTTACCACCTTCTACATGAGGGCCATTATCACTTGAAAAGATTATGAGGGTATTCTTTTCTATTTTCAGCTCCCTTAATTTTGCCATTATCTCACCAACATAATTATCCAGCCGGGTCACCATAGCCGCATAAGTTGAGCGGGGATAAGGCTGACCAACATACAGGGAGGGTTCAGTCTTTACAGGCTTTACATTCTTGGGCAGCTCCTTAAACTTATTTTTATATTCCAGGAAAAGCTTATCATTGACTGGAAGCTCCAGACCAGCATGCGGTAATGTATAGGAAAGAAAAGCAAAGAAAGGCTGGTTTTGGTTCGCCCCTAAAAATGCTAATGCTTTTTTCTGTATCAGGTCCGGAGCATACACCATCGGCTTGGTTAAAGAATTAGGCAGATCAACACGCTTATTGTTATCCCAAAGATGATCCGGATAGTAGTCATGGGCTAGCCGCTGGCAGTTATATCCAAAGAAATGGTCAAATCCCTGTTTATTAGGATCTCCTTCAGAACCAACAAAACCTAGTCCCCACTTCCCAAAATCACCAGTTACATAACCAGCATTTTTAAACAATTCGGCGATCGTGAAAGCCGATGATTTTAATGGAAACTGCCCTTCGGGTTTGTTCTCTTTATTACCTCTAATTGGGGTATGACCTGTATGTTGACCAGTCATAAGAGTGGATCGGGATGGGGCACAGACTGAACTCCCTGCATAAAATTGGGTAAATATCATTCCACTTTTTCCGAGTTCATCAATATTTGGTGTTCTTATTAATTTTTGCCCATAGATTCCAATATCACCATAGCCAAGGTCATCAGCGAGAATAAAAATAACATTCGGCCTGGATAATTGCTGAGAAAAACATGCCGACTCACTCAGCATAAAAAAAGCGAGACTGAGACTATATAAAACGATGTTTCTTCGAATCTCCATTATTGTTCAGACGTTGACGGCTTATCAGATTTTGGAACAGGCAAAGTTTTTCCAAGCATATCTTTATTTGGCATAAAGCCATCTACATCTACAAAAATTGGATTGGATAATGCCATCGGAATGGTTTGTCTTCTGCCTGTCGGTTTGGCATTATCATAGGCCATAACAATTATGTGCGCATCTTTCGGCAGATCAAGAGCCATTTCTTTGTTAAACAGGGCCGGAAGTATTTTCCTTGAAAAAAACATTTAAGCAGAATAAAAATATGTTTTTCAATATAACAGAGACTCAAATAAACCAAAGCTACTATCTCGTTTAGCATTTTTGGCTTTAACTTCAGAAATAATATTTTGTTTAGATAACAATCCATTCGGGGAAAATCCTAAACATCGCAGATGCTGATCGCTTTCTCTAATGAAGCTAGTTTATCTTTATTCAATGGAATAAACTCCTGAGCCACATATCCTTTAAAACCGGTTTCCAGTATTGCTTTTATAATTGCTGGATAATACAATTCCTGTGTTTCATCTATCTCATGCCTTCCCGGCACACCTGCGGTATGGTAATGTGAAAAGTATTGGGAGTTAGCTTTTATCGTACGAATAACATCTCCTTCATCAATTTGCATGTGGTAGATATCGTAGAGCAGCTTAAAGTTCTCGCTTCCTAACCTTTTACATAATTCAACTCCCCAGGCCGATTTATCACATTGATAATCTTTATGATTAACCTTACTGTTCAGTAATTCCATTACCAAAACAACATTGTTTTTTTCTGCAATGGAAATAACCTGCTTTAATCCTTCAGTGCAATTCTTTAAGCCTGTTTCATCATCCATCCCGCGTCTGTTGCCACTAAAGCAGATCAGATTTTTATAGCCCGCTGCGGCAACTTTCTCAATCATCTCCGTATAGTTCTTTGCTAAAGTGGCATGGTTGGCTTTCGTATTCCAGCCATCAACGAGATTGATTTCAGCTCCATTACACATAGTAGAAACTAATCCATATTGTTTAAGAACCGGCCAATCTTTAGGGCCAACCAGATCTATCCCTTTAATACCTATACGCTTCGCTTCTTGACATAATTTATCTAAAGCAATGTCGGGGAAACACCAACGGCATACCGAATGGTTAATGTTTCCTTTTAAACTATTTTGAATTTCCCCGGTTCCAGGCTTGGACATCGAACTCAGCAAGCCGGAGGTGCTTACCGCTGCCGTTCCTGCCAAAATACTCTTAATTGCATCTCTTCTATTTTGATTACTCATATCTTTTTTATCTAATTCTTATGGAACCTTTACAACAACTTATTTCAACACCTACTTTTAAGATCTCGGCTAGTTTCACCGAATCCATTTTATGTCATTAAGAATTTAACCCATTTTTACAATATTCTAAACATTTGCGAACTTCCTGGACTGTATCTGATCCTTTGTATTCATACTCGATATTAGCTGGGATAGGCCATTTGTTATCGCGGATTAGTTGCAGAACCGGAATAATAGGAGTATCGCCCTGTCCAAAAACCACATTTTCTCCCTGATTTTTCTTGCGGTCTTTGACATGAATGCTCAGGATCTTGGCATGGTGTTCTTTCATATACGCGACAGCATCAAAGCCTGCAGCTGTAAAATGTCCGATATCAAGGTTGATCCATAAATATTCTGACAGGCCGTTCATGGCACGTGCGAAACTATCCGGGGATGAGAATTCATTTGGCCGGCTGACATGGGAATGATTATGCATTGCAACGATCATTTTATATTTTTTTGCATATTCATCTACCCTCTTCATCACACTTACGGTAGCTGAGGAAGTAACGGCCTGTGCGCCAAGTGTCTCGGCGATCTTAAATACAAGGTCGAGATCTGCCTCAGAGATATTATCCTTAATTCCTCCGTTATATGCCTGAATGCTTATCCCCGCCTGCCCGAATTTTGCTTTTATTTTTCTAATCTCATCCATCGTGAGATTTTTACGCCATTCCTTTAATTTTTCAGTCTTGAATTTAACATCCGCTGGCGTTTGCCCTGCAGTCCGCTGATATTCGTACGGTTCTACATGGCCTTCCCATAACTCGCAGCTTTTCAAACCGAGCTCCTTCATGGCAATAATTGCATCATCCAAAGATCTGTCTCTAAAACTATAGGTTTGAACACCAAGCATAATTCCCAGATCTTTTGCATCCCGCGCTGCAGGCGTGCCCTTAAATGCTACCGGTATTCCAGAAGAAGCTTTGCAGGATGCAAAAACTGAAGGGATAAAGACTCCGGCCAGACCTGTTAATACCAATGCATTCCAATCTCGGCGATTTAATTTTTGTGACATATTATTTTAAATTAATGTATTTATGAGTAAGCATGGTATCCTCAGCACTCTTTTTTTTTATCAGGGCTGATAATTCGGATACAACTTTTTTATTCTCTGGTGTTTTTGCCAGGTTTGTAATTTCTCCTGGATCATTGAGCTCATTATACAGTTCAACGCCGGCCTTACCGCCATCCCATTCCGTATATCTCCATTGATCTGTACGAACACTATATCCCCTGATGCTGCCTCTGGTTACCTGCGAAAATGCCGGCCTAATCCAGACCATGTCAGGTTTTTTCAGTAAGGGCACTAAACTAATTCCCGATAACTTATTGTTGGCAGGCAGATTGCATAATTCTGAGAGGGTGGGATAAATATCAATAAGACCAACGGTTCGCTTTGAAATTCTCCCTGTCAAACCTCCCGGAACTGATATTATTAATGGTACCCTGACAGCATTTTCGAACAGGCTTTGCTTCATCCATTGACCATGTTGTCCCAGATTATATCCATGATCGCTCCAAAAAACTATAATAGTGTTCTTATCCAGTTTATTTTCCTTTAACCCGTCTAAAATTCTTCCAAACTGCGCATCCATAAATGATATTGAAGCATAATAGGCACTGATAGCTTCTTTAAGATTGTATTCGCTCAATCCCCAGTTTGGAATTTTTATATTAAGAGCTGCTGATGGGATGTCGGCCAGGTCATTTTCAGGGACCTCCGTCAACGTTATTCTGTCGAGAGGGTACATATCGAAATATTTACGCGGCGCTACAAAAGGGGTATGAGGCCTAAAAAAACCGACTGCCAGGAAAAAGGGCTTATCTCTTTTTTGATTGAGATACTTAATTGCTTCTGTAGCAATTTTCCCGTCTGTTTGTTCTTCATCGGACCCCTCTGCGCTTAGATAAGAAAGTGTGGAACCTAAACTATTACCAGGTCGCAGACTGACCACCTTATATTCCTCGGTTTTGTCCCTTCCTGTTGGATTTATCCGGGCGGACCAGGAAAGTGAATCGTCCATTCCATTAGTACCGATCTCAGCTGGAACTCCATAGTGAAAGATCTTCCCTATTCTAATAGCATGGTAGTTGTTCGCTTTAAATAATTCGGGTAGTGTAACCACGTCCGGAAGTATATTTCTGAAAAAAGTTTGAAGATCATAGACCTGTGTAATGTCAGGGCTTAAACCAGTTAGTAATGACGTTCGGCTTGGGCTGCATAGCGGAAACTGGGCATACGCACGATCAAATTGTACTCCTATTTTTGCAAGACGATCTAAATTAGGAGTCTTAACAACAGAATGCCCATAACTGCTTAAGTTCGTATTCAAATCATCTACAGCAATAAAAAGCACATTAGGTTTATTTACTGAAGATTGAGCAGAGGTATCCTGGACCCATCCACAGAACAGAAGTAAGATAATGCTAAAAATAGTTTGGAATCTGACTTTCATACTGAGTATTCATTACATTTTAAAAGTAATCTTGGCAAAGGAATTTTTTGGTACCTGAATACTATAATTCTTCCCTTTCTTATCCATTTTAATATTTCTTAGAGACAGGCCAGACTCAGATGCGTCTTCAGCATCAAAACCTGAAGCTGTAAAGCTCTTTGCATTAAAACCATCAATTGACAGGCTAACATCCAGTGCACTTTGCTCCTGTTCCTTATTTATCAGGTATACCCACATAGTTTTTCCGTCGGCACTTTTCACGGAAAGGTTAACAAGATTTTTTACTGTTCCAGTGCTATTCACTTTCTGCTGACCCAAAACATCTTTATACAGAGCAAACATCTCATACATCTTATTCGGCCGATATTCTTCTTTGGCGTTTAGTAAGGCCCGAAACGCTGGTGAAGGCCACGAAAGTGGCCAGAAAGTAGACATGAATAATCCACTTTGAATATACTGGGTGAACTGCTCCGATACCATTAAAGCAGACTGGGCTTCATCCGGGGCAATATTACCATCACCTGCAGGCCCAATATTCCATTCCAGGATCACCAGTTTGATATTTGGAAAACCTGCATCAGCGAAGATCTGTTCAAAAATGCTTTTCTGTTCATTGTACGGTTTAATCCCTCTGTGTTTCATGAGGCCTTCTTTTTTCCAATTTTCGAAAGTTGCATTTCTAAATTTCCAGTACATGTGAACATCTACAAAATCAATATTCCTCCCTGCATTAGCCAGTAACACTTTGGTATAGTTTTCTGTGTTAGGATGTGTATTTACAATGATTTTAATATCAGGGTCAATCTTTTTCATAGCTGGAACATAGGTGTTCACCGATTCTGCATATTGTTCAGCTGTATAAGTAAAATTCGCATCGGGCTGATAGGGTTCATTGTCCAGATAGTAGTATTTTATCTTCACTCCTTTCGCTATACAGTGCTTCATTAACCTGACAGCCTCAGCCACCCCTTCACTTACTCTGTTATGCTTCATACCTGAGCCCATGTTTATACCTAAGAGAGGCTCAATCTTTTGCGTTTTGATAACCCCCAGATATTCATCAATATTCATAAATGTTAATGGGCTTGTGTTTTTTGCCGCATTAAAATCCTGAGACCATATATCGCTCCAGCCCTGACCGGTTGGCTGCTCCCAGTGATACTTTGTAACAACTGTTCCCCCAGGATATCTGAGTTGACGTGTACCCAAGGCTTTAATCATTTGAGGGACTTTCCCTTTTCCACTCTTCCAGCCTGCATCACTTTCATAGCAATAAACAATATTGAATCCCATGATATTAGGACTGACAATACCCTCGCGTGCGGCAGCATTTACCGCTACAATACAATCGTTGGTCTGGATTGGATTACTATAATTATTAAAAGACAATTGTATAAAAATGCCTGTGCAACATATTAACTTGATAGCTCTCTGAGTCATATAAACGTTTATTTAGGAGGATTTCCTTCTTTAACACAACCTAAGCCCAGATTATCTGATGCACTGATTATTGCGCCCTTTCCCCTGCTTGCCCCAGACGATACTTTGTTTACAGCTCGATGTCAAACCGATAACAGATATCCAGGAAAAATACTGATCAACTTAATCGTTCCCGATCCTCTCGTCTACCCTTGTGTGTGATTGTATTAAATATTCATTTTTTTAAGCTCCTTAACTGCGTAATCACATGCTCTTGCAGTTAATGCCATGTATGTTAAGGATGGGTTTTGACAGGCAGATGATGTCATACATGACCCGTCTGTAATAAATACATTAGGCACATCGTGCATCTGGTTCCATTTATTTAATACAGAAGTTTTAGGATCATTACCCATTCTTGCCGTACCCATTTCATGTATTGCCATCCCCGGAAAACATCCGTTATCGTATGTTTTTACATCTTTTATCCCGGCATTTTCAAGCATTTCCGCTGCATCGTTCTGCATATCAATCCGCATCTTCGCCTCATTTTCCTTGAATTCGCAATCAATCGCCAATACGGATTGTCCCCATTTATCCTTTTTAGAATGATCAATACTTACTTTATTTTCAAAATAAGGAAGTGTTTCCCCAAAACCGCCCAATCCCATTCTCCATGGGCCGGGCTGTGCAACTTCCTCTTTGAAATCTGCTCCAAAGGCCAATTCCGCGACATCGCGTTGCCATCCGGTCCGGCTTGCACCGCCCTGATAACCAAACCCCCTTAAATAATCGCGTCTGTCACTTCCTACATTTCTAAATCTGGGAACGTAGATCCCATTAGCCCTCCGGCCGTAATAGTATTTATCATCGAAGCCTTCTACTTTACCAGCGGCCCCGGTCTTGAAGTGGTGATCCATTAAATTATGTCCAAGCTGTCCGCTGGAATTACCAAGGCCGTCAGGAAATGCCTCGGAAGTTGAATTAAGAAGCACGAATGTAGTGCCTAGAGTTGAGCCGTTAACGAAAATTATTTTTGAGTAAAACTCCATATTTTCATTTGTTTCAGCATCAATCACTTTTACCCCAGTGGCCCGCTTTTTATCTTTGTCATAGATTATAGAATTTACGATAGAAAATGGACGTAAGGTAAGATTACCCGTTGCCATAGCCGCAGGCATTGTAGAGGATTGGGTACTAAAATAAGCTCCAAAAGGACAACCTCTGCTGCACAGATTTCTATATTGACAGGTTCCTCTCCCATTGTGAGGTTGTGTGAGGTTGGCAACTCTTCCCATGGTCAACACCCTGGCACCTTTATATTTGTCAGCCATCCGCTGTTTGACGTGCTTTTCCACACAATTCATTTCCATTGGGGGAAGAAAATGTCCGTCAGGCAATTGAGCCAATCCTTCGTTCTGGCCGCTTATCCCCGCGAATTTTTCGACATAATCATACCACCCGGAGATGTCTTTATAACGTATTGGCCAATCTATTGCGATACCATCCTTTTTATTCTCTTCGAAATTGAAGTCTCCTATCCGATAGCTTTGTCTACCCCACATCAGTGATTTTCCCCCTACATGATATCCTCTGTACCAGTCAAAGCGTTTCTCTTCTGTGTAGGGACATTCCAGGTCGTTAACCCAGAATTTTTCATTAAATTCTGTATAAGGGTAGTCTCTTACCTGTACCGGATGACTTTTTACCTGTTCCTGGGTTAACTTTCCCCGATGCTTAAATTCCCAGGGGGCCTTCGTAGCGGTATCGTAATCCTTAACATGTTCGATGTTTCTCCCGCGTTCAAGCAGCAGTACTTTTAATCCCTTTTCAGTTAATTCCTTGGCAGCCCATCCACCACTAATTCCTGAGCCAATAACGATGGCGTCGTATGTATTCTGAGCCGCGGCTTTATTATTTATGTTCATCCTGATTAGTTTAATTTTAAAGAGCCCATGTTTTTTGCCCTGGTTTCAAATCGACACATGCATCAAATTTACCCGGTATCGGCAGATATGCCAATGCTTTGGTTGAGCCGAGCTCTGATGTAAAGTAACCCATTATGGTTAGTTCACGGATCAGCGCAAAAAAGTATGTCTTGCCAGGTTTGACAGGCTGATTATTATTACTATTGATGCGGTTGTTTGTTTTTTCAGCTTCCGCCTTTTCCCTATCTTTATCGGTCTTCCTGAACTTAATGGTTTCATCGGCTATCTCTCTTATAATCGCATTTCTATCTTCCAACTTAAGATCAACAAATATGCTCTGAAACTTTGATTTTGCGAGTTTATCAACGTTCTGAAGTCCTTCCACGAACGATTTCTGAACTTCTTCGGGGTAGCATTCCTTGATCATCATTGTAATAAATGGCCCGACTCCTGCAGCCTTGGCACCGGGGGTTGTAGTCTGGGGGATAATGATATCTGCTATTTCTGTAATAAGTAATTGCTGATCGGATGAAAATAAAATCTCATCATCTCCTTGAATTTCTGTTCTATTGCAGCTTTCGAATAAAACACTGAACGTAGAGGCGGTTATGGCTCCTCCGAACAACAAAGTGGCATTTCTTATAGCTTCTCTTCTTTCCATGAATAGTTGATTTTACGATGTAATTTAAAAAGATATATCCATTTACCAGGTTTTATCATAAATATGATCATTTTTCTTTTCGTTAATTGGTTTAAGAGGAATGTATAACCCCTGGGTATTGTCAAGCCAATCCCATAATTTCTTATTAAGATCCCTCGAGATGTTTTGCATCTCAGGTTTACGAATAAGGTTATTTACCTCATACGGATCCTTTTGTATATCATATAACTGATTAATATCCCATACGCCCTGACTGCGGATAAACTTATACTGATCAGTCCGAACTGCATATTGCGTAGGAGTCTGGGGGAAGGCATTCTCCCAATAATATTCGTAAAATATTTCTTTCCTCCAGTTTGCTGGCTGCTTTCCGTTTAACAGAGGCAGAAAGGATGTTCCTTGCATTTGACCGGGCTTTTTCACCCCTGCCATCTCCAGTACGCTCGGGCCTATATCCACATTTAAAACCATCTCTTTAATCTTGCTCCCTGCCTTTATCATAGCGGGCGCACGTGCAATCAATGGTACCCGCATAGATTCTTCATAAGCATGACGTTTATCTATTAATCCGTGCTCGCCAAAGGAGAATCCATTATCTCCCATATAGATAACAAGGGTCTCATTATCCAGGTTATTTTCCTTCAGATAATCTAAAACACGGCCTACGCTCGTATCAATGCCCATTAATGTTTCAAGGTAGTCGATATAAAACTGGTCAAAATCCGTTTGCCCGTGGTACATAAAGTCAACTCCATGCCAGCTGTATCGCTGTAACCTTACCCATTGTGGGATATCCCTATAATTAAATAAATGTGAAGTAGAATCTGCCTGTCTTCCGCGTGAAAATTTCTTGCTATCCTTATTGGCAGTAGAGAACATCGATATCGGATACTGAATTTGAACGTTCTTATAAACACCTATATCCTTTCTAGCAGGCTTAAAGTCAGAATGCACGGCCTTATGTGATAAGTAAACAAAAAACGGCTTGTTCTTATTGCGGTTTTTCAACCAGTCGAGGGTAAGGTCAGTCAGGATATCAGTTATATAAGCGCTATCATTATAAGCCACTAATTTCCCATCGATATTTAGTTTTGGATTATAGTAAACCCCTTGTCCGGCGAAGCTTACCCAGCGGTTAAACCCCGGCCTTGGTTCTCCACCCCCACCTCCCATATGCCATTTTCCGAAAAAAGAGGTCTGGTAACCTGCCTTTTGAAGGTATTGAGGAAAGTATATGAGCGACTTAGGTGCCTGCGACTGATTGTCGACAACTGTGTGTGTATGTGCATACTGTCCGGTTAATATCGATGCCCTGCTTGGAGAGCATAGCGCTGTGGTAACAAATGCATTCTGAAAATGGGCGCCTTCGTTCGCGATCTTATCCAAATTAGGCGTTTTCAATCCTGGAACCTTTCCGGTGAAACCCATAAAATCGTACCGATGATCGTCCGATAATATAAAAATAATATTCCTTGGCTTGGTGCCAGGGATAGATTCAAATGCCAGATTTGCGGCATTTTGGGCAAACAATGCTGACACATATGTCATACAAAGAATTGCGGTAGTAACTAATTTATGCATTGCGTTCCTGCTCATGACGAGATTAACTTTATTAATTTGGAATAGTAAATTCTTTGATCCTGCTTTCTTGGTAGCCTATCCTCTCTGCAATCGTAAACACTTTTTGTCCTGCTTTCAGTCTAAGTGGATTTGTATATAACTGCCAGGCGATGGCATTTATATCCTGGTTAACATCTGGGATTTTATAGGATAGCGATGCGCCTCGGGTGGCAGATGAAAGGGATAGAAGGCCGTTTTCAACTTTAAACGCCGGATCACTGGTAATCGGCTGCTTTAAATCCGGCCAGAAGGATGCGATCCATTGCTTCTCCGGTATAAAGCCTTTGTCGCCGGTATATTTCATCCATCTCTCAAGCTCATTTCTCAGTTCTTTCAATTTGGTGCCGTAACGCGGATTCAGGGCCAGGTTTTCAAGTTCAAACGGATCGGTTTTCGTATCGAAAAGTTCCTCAGGATCTTTACTCTTCCGGAACCACAACTGTTGTACCGCATTTAATTTGTTCTCCTCATTTAGACGGTGAAGTTCTTTCATAACATTCAAAGACTGCCTGAAAATAATATTTTGCAAATAAGGTTTTTCAGGTTGAAAGTTCTTTACATATTTATACCTCTCATCTCTAACTGCCCTTACCATGTCGTATTCGGTATCCATTCTATCTCTTGCAGCGTGGATGTACTTTCTTGAAGATTCAGCTTTTGAAGCTCCTGAAAACGCCTGACCCTGCATATACGAAGGAATAGAAATACTGGCCAGGGAAAGTGTGGTTGGCGCAAAATCAACGAAACTGATCAACTGGCTGCTAACTGTACCAGCCAGTTTTTTATCCGGGAATCGAATCAGCAAAGGAATGCGTAAGCCTGAATCGTAAACTTCGCGTTTTCCACGAGGTAAAGGCCCGCCATTGTCAGAAAACCAAAGAACAATTGTATTCTCTAGAAGTCCTTCATTCTCAAGCTGGTTTAACAGGATACCGACCTGTTTATCCATTTCCATTATATTGGAATACATACGGGCAACATCCTCGCGAATCAAGCGTGTATCAGGATAATAAGGCGGTAAATTAACATTATCAGGATCGACTAGTAACGGATCCTTCCTTTTTTCCCAGATTTGGGATTCATGAGTCACATTAAATGTAAAAACTGAAAAAAAAGGTTTGTCTTTTGGCCTTTTTTTCCAGTGCGCCTGAGTACTGCTTTCGTCCCAGCCCGAACGCGGGGCAACAAACTGATAATCCTGCTTGCTGTTGTTGGTACAGTAATAGCCCTCTTTACGCATTAGTTCGCTGAACATCTTAACGTGGGACGGCAGTACGACAGAATACTTGGGAATTCCCAGGTGTGACGCCACGTTCAATGTCCGCATGTTGTTAGTCCCAATACTGGTAGGGTACATTCCTGTAATCAGACAGGATCTGCTGGGAGCACATACTCCGGAAACTGAGAAAACGTTTGTGTAACGAACCCCTTCGCTTGCCAAACGATCAAGATTTGGGGTTTTCGCGGTCGAATCTCCATAGCTGGACAGAAAAGGGCTGATATCCTCTGCAATAAGCCAGAGAATATTCGGCTTTGAAACTACTGGATGATTCTGGGCAAAAATTGAGTTGGGGGCAAAAAAAACGAGGGACACTGAACATAATAGTAAAAGCTTGATTATAATATTAAAAGGCCTTTCCATATATACCAGGTTTAATTTAAAGTATTCTTTTTTAATAACCATATCATTTTCTCTGGCATTGTCCTTTATCGGCGGTTCTACTGTCCCAATTTAGAATATCGGAGTACTACTCAAGTAAATTATTCCTATAACACTAAAAGCAAGGATTAACGAAGCGGCAATGCTAAGATATTTCTTGCTGGATACGAGATACTAAAGTCCATAAGCCTTCTTTTCATTGTCAAAATTTTCAACTTCATCCCATATAAAATCCTCAACTGAAAATTCGGTGTAGTTCATTATTAGTATGATTTGTTCTGATCAATATGACAGAGACACAACATCACTTGATATACTAACCGTCGATGATAATTTCACTTGGCAACCAGAAAAAATGACGAGAAGAAATTAAAAAGTGCTGTAGGGTTAGTGAAGCCTGCATTAATCCCGGGGTTTAGTGTAAAAGCCAAGAAAACAAACCAATATTCGTGACTTTAACACAACCCTAAGTTTTTTCAAGGCTAACTGTTGCAGGTTAGATACTGTTTGTGGAGTGATTTGCATCGCTTCTGAAATTTCATCCCTGGAAAGGTACTGGAAAAATTTAAGGAAAATCACTTCCCTCTGCCTCGCAGGAAGCCCGGACAAATTTGCAGCGATTTTAAAGGCAAGGTTTCTATTCTTTTCTTTTTCGATTAGCTGCTCTTCTACCGACACCTCCATATCGAAGAGGGCCTCTATTTCATTGATCTCTGAGTAAGGGGTAAACCTGTTTTGAGATTGAATTTTGCGGTGAAGTGCCCTTCGGAATGATGCTGTTAAGTATGCCCTTGGATTTACATCATTACTTAAATTCGACCTTTTCTCCCATAACTTTAAAAAAAGCTCCTGGATAACATCTTTTACCAACTCACTGTCGGTGGTAAATTTTGAGCCATAGTTAAATAAATGCTTAAAATTATCAAACATTAACTGCTCAAAAGCCGGTTTATTTCCGAGCCTGAATAATTTCCAATGATTACAACTATTCTCCGACATTCAGGAAAACTCTAAAGGGATTCACGTTTTAAATTAGAATAAAGATAGTGAAACAAAAGTATATTCCATTTTCATTTTCCCGGACCCGGTTAGTTTATCTACTCTTGATAAATTTTTTTAATATAAGCCTATCGCGTGTTCCGCGATAGGCTTATTTAACTTCTCAAACACCCAAACTCCAGCCTTTGCGGTATTCCCGTTTTACAAATTGATTGACGGCATCAAAATTAGTTACTCTCATATTCTGGTTATCCCATAAATATTTAATGAAACGTCCGGGGTAATCAATCTTGCCAGCGGCATTTGTCGCCTGTATGTCGTATCCTCTAATTGCCAGGTTCGCCATTAATAATGCTTCTGTTAGGGGGCCTGCCGTTTCGAATGGCGAGCTCACTTCCATCTTTCCATATCCCGCCATAGCTGCTTCAACCCACTGGCTGTAATGACCATCTGCCTGACCGGGAACCCGGGAAAGAGTGGGGTTTAGTTTCACTTCCTCGTTTCTGCCAAGTGGAAGTAAGCGGGCGTTGGCCCCGTAGGTACTAGCCATCATTTTCCCTTTAGTGCCGATGAAAAGCGTGCCATTCTTACCATCTCCAAATAATTCATTTGGCCCCAGTTCTTTTGGACGTTCAGGCTGAATGCCACCATCCATCCAGTGTAGAGTTACATCACCGAGTGTTTTTGCTGTTTTTGGGAATGTCAGGGTTGCATGACTGGAAGGAGGGCAGCTATCAGGGAAATAACCCTGTTTCATTGCATCAACAAATACAGTACCTACGCTTGCCTGTACGTCCGTAGCATAGGTTAAGTCAAGTACCCGGAAAGGAGCCTCCACCAGGTGGCAGCCCATATCTCCCAATGCGCCTGTGCCATAATCCCACCATCCACGCCAGTTAAAAGGAACTAATTTTTCTATAAAGTTTTTCTGAGGAGCAGTTCCAAGCCATAAATTCCAGTCCAGATCCTTTGGTATTTCTGCTTTGGCTGCAGGCCACGGGATACCCTGAGGCCAAACCGGCCGGTTAGTCCAGCAATAAACAGTGTGAACGTCACCGATTATTCCTGCATCGTACCACTCCTTTAACTGACGTGTTCCGTCATTTGATGCACCCTGATTACCCATTTGAGTAACAACTTTATACCTTCTGGCAGCCTCCGTAAGCATTCTTGCCTCATAAATATCATGAGTTAATGGCTTTTGAACATACACGTGCTTACCGAGCTGCATGGCAGCCATTGTAGCCACGGCATGGGTATGATCGGGCGTCGACACGGATACTGCATCAAAGTTGTTCTTTTCCTTATCGTACATCTCCCGCCAATCTTTATAATATTTTGCCTTTGGGAAATTCTTGACAGAAGCAGACGCCCGGCTGTCATCAACATCGCATAAAAAGGCAATCTCCGCCTTTCCGCTTTTATAAAAACTTGCGATATCTGACTGACCCTTTCCCCCTGCCCCGACTCCGGCGATCATCAGTTTGTCACTAGGTGCTATAAACCCTTTACCACCCAGTACGTGACGAGGAACTATCATAAAACCCGCTGCAGCTATAGTAGCTGTCTTTATGAAATCCCTGCGGTTATTGCCTGATTTTGTTTCGGTTGTTTTTATCATAGAAAATTAGTTCTTAAGAATGAGGATTTTGTTTTACCTGGTTAGACTCTTTTCTTTAACCTGTTTAGTTTGGCAGATAGTTTTTGCACTTCCGCCGGGAATTTTTCTGCCAGGTTGATCTTTTCTCCGGCATCGTTCTTTAAATTATACAGCTGCGGTTTTGTATTGTTTCCCAATTCAACATTTGTCAGTAAGCTCATAGCCGGACCCTTACTGGGATCGACGTATTTCCAATCCCCCTGAATGATCCCCAGGGTGTTATTAAGCGACTGCTCGATAACGTATTCCCTGCCTGTTTTACCTCCCAGCAATATACTAATACTATTGAAACTATCGGGCGCATTTTGGCCAGAAATCTTTTGCCCGCTTATTCCTGCCATTGTTGCGTAAAATCTACCTGACTGAACAAAGCCGCTGAAACAGTTCCTGCTTTTATTTTACCAGGCCATCTTACAAGCATTGGAACCCGAACCTTTCTGTCATCGTAAGCAAAGATTAATATGAGATAATTCTTTGGAAATTCTGAAAATTATCAATCTCCAGGAAAAGGGATCAAAAAAAAACCCGCAAAGCGGGTTTCAAATATCGGCTGTAGAAAAAATATCTATTTGGCGGTATTTTTCTTTGACGTCACTTCAGTCCTGATTTCCTGGGCAAGGTTTTTAAGGTCCTGCATACCTTTGCGAACACGGGTTCCAGCTGCACTGTTACCTGAATTGTAGAATTTACTAGCGTCAGCTTCAACAGAAGCAAACAGGTCCTTCATTTGTGAAAATTTATCCATTGTTTTTTGTTTTTAAGTAATTTGATTACGGTTTAACAAATCTAATTTATTTACAGATATTGCCAAATCCTTTTTAATTATTTTTTATTCGTGTTTATTGCGGCTACTTTTTAACAATGGCGTGACCGCCAAATTCATTCCGGAGGGCTGCAACGATCTTTCCGGCGAATGAATCGTCTTCGAGTGATCTGTAACGCATAATAAGTGACAAAGCAATAACAGGTGTGGCAATTTGCTTCTCCATTGCGGTTTCGAGCGTCCACTTAGCCTCTCCCGAGGAATGCATAATACCTTTTATCGAAGCAAGGTCCGGTTCTTTTTTTAACGCTCTTTCTGTCAGTTCCATCAACCAGCCCCTCACTACCGAACCCTGGTTCCATAATCCTGCAATGGCAGCAAGATCGAGGTTCATATCACTTTTTTGCAACATCTCAAAACCTTCGGCGATAGACTGCATCATACCATACTCAATTCCGTTATGGATCGTTTTTACATAGTGCCCGGATCCCGCAGGTCCGCAATACAGGCAGGCATCCGGGAGGGAAACATCTTTAATTACTGCCTCAACTCTGTCAAAACCGGTTCTGCTGCCGCCAATCATCACGCATATCCCTTTAAGAGCGCCCTCTGTGCCTCCGCTCGTGCCACAATCGAGATACTCCACCCCCAATTGTGTCCACTCTGCGGCCCTGCGGATCGAATCTTTATAGTTAGAATTACCTCCTTCTATAATAATATCCCCTTTTACAAGCAAGGGTTTAAGATCTGTTAAAGCGGCATCGACATTTTCTCCTGCCGGGACCATGAGCCAGATCACCCGGGTTTCTCCTAATTTATCAACAAACTCGGCGAGGGATCCGGCTGTGGAGATACCTTCCTGATTAATACGCCGTAAAGTAGCCTGATTAACATCATAGCCAAGTACGTCATGCCCGTTTCTCTTTAAATTTAAGGCAAGATTATAGCCCATTTTCCCTAGGCCAACAAGTCCGATTTTCATGATTCTATAAAAATTGATTTAGTATAAGTACACCTGCCAGGCCCAGTACCGACACAATACTTTCCATAATGGTCCATGTGCCGAAGGTTTGCTTGAGACTCAGGTTAAAATATTCTTTAAACATCCAAAAACCCGTGTCGTTTACATGTGAAAGCATCAGGCTCCCCGCCCCTACGGACAGTACCATTAACTCTGGCGATACTCCGTTCCCTAACAGGGGCAGAACAATTCCTGAGGCGGTCAGTCCCGCGACAGTGGCAGATCCGAGAGTAACACGTAAAAGCGCCGTGATGCTCCATGCGAGAAACAATGGCGAAAGCTGGAACGAGGCTGATAGCGTTTTTACTGTCTCCCCTACGCCACTGTCTATTAATATTTGCTTAAAAGCCCCTCCTGCTGCAATGATCAGGATAATCATTGCTATACTTTTGACCCCTTCCGTACAGGATTCCATCGCTTTAATTATCGGGATCTTCTGCACGCTAATAGTTACTAAAACCGAAATCAATAAAGCAATAGTCGGATCAGATAAAAAGATGAAAAATGGGTTCGCAGACCCGGCCGGGATAAAGTTTGTGCCTATAGTACCTGCTATGATCAGGAATACAGGTAAAAGGGCGGTTGTAAAGCTTTTAAGTCCTGAAGGAAGCATCTCCTCTCCTTCAGGCTTAAAATCGGCCGGGATGTTAGTTATCGTATTTTTGAGTATGAGCCTGGGGAAAATTATGCCGCCCGCAATTGCTATCGGAACACTCAATATCAAACCATAAATAAGGATCAGTCCCACATCTGCTTTAAAGATGGACGCTAAAGCTATAGGTCCCGGATGAGGGGGTAGAAATCCATGCGTTACCGACAATGATGCAGCCATGGGAAGAGCCAGGTAAAGTAAGGGCAGCCGGGTGGCAGCGGCTATAGCAAATACCAGTGGCACGAGTACAACAAAGCCTGCATTATAGAATAAGGGTATCCCAACTAATAAGCCTGTAAGCAGAATAGCCCACTGGATATTTCTGTAGCCAAACAAACGGATTAGAATAAACACGATCTTCTTCGCAGCCCCGGTATCCTCGATCAGTTTTCCCATCATCGCGCCCAAAGCAAGTACCATTACCATACTTCCTAAAGTTCCCCCGATGCCATTGGCGACAGCACTCATTACTTTTGCAACAGGCATGCCCAATAACAGCCCGGTTACTATGGAAACTATAACTAAGGCAATCATCGGGCTTATCTTTTTTATAATAAGCGCAAGCAGCAGGAGAAGGCCAAAAAGTACAATAACTAAGGACATGTTCAGTATCCGATTAGGTTTAACTGATGCATTGTGTCTTTCAGATTCGAATATAACTGCTTGAATATCACGAAATTTCTACGATAAATTGCATGATTATTCATATCTGGCTCAATGACCCTGCCGAGCTTATTTCCAGGCGCAGCCGGGTAATTTCCCTCATTTAAACCCAGGTATTTCATTGCCATAAAGCCGGCTCCGATAGCCGAAGCATCTTCTGTGTGTATGAGCGATAACCTTTTACCTGTGATATCTGCCAGTATCTGCATCCAGGTTTTTGAATTAACAAAACCGCCGCTGACGTTTATCTGCTTTATTTCCGTCGAATTCTTTGTCACAGCAAGCAGCACATCGTTTAATGCATAAGAAATACCTTCGATAACAGCGCGGGAAAAGTGAGAGCGGGTATGTTTCGTTTTAATGCCGAAGAAGGTGCCGCAGCTTTTCGCATCCCATATGGGCGCTCTTTCTCCGTTCAGATAAGGAAGAAAAAGCAGTCCTTCCGACCCTGCTTTTATTGTTTCAACCCGGTTAAACAGTTCCTTAAAACTTTGACCATCCGGAGTTTCTCCCAGAAAATCCCGGACCAGCCATTGCAGGACATTTCCCCCGTTATTAACCGGACCGCCGCAAATAAACGTATTTTCATCAAGACAATAACTGAAAGTCATTGATGCCTGATCAATCAGGGGCTTGTTACTTGCTATTCTTACCGCCCCGCTGGTTCCGATGGTCAAAGCAGCAATTCCCATTTCAAGAGCAAAGCTGCCCAAATTAGCCAGGCAGCCATCGCTAGCGCCGATGATTACCGGCGTATTCGCCGAAAGGCCCTTTACTAATTTCCCCAATGAGCCAATACCTTCACCGGAATAGCTTGTGCTCACTGGATGAGAGAGATGATCCACATTGATGCCTGACACTTCTAAAATCGGGGCGCTCCATTTTAATCTGAAAATATCGAACATCCCTGTAGCGGAGGCTAAAGAATGGTCTATGCGATATTCTCCAAATATTTTAAACCAAATGTATTCTTTAATTGAAAGGAACTTATGAGTCTCATAAAACAGACCCGGCATATTTTCCCTGATCCAAATAATTTTGCATAAAGGAGACATGGCGTGCAGGGGCATACTGGTTGTTTCATATATCCCGGCGCCTTCTGCTGAGTTGATTAGCCTGGAGGCTATAGCATCGCTTCTTAGATCGGCCCAGGTCATCATATCATGCAGCTTATTGCCTTGAAGATCGACCGGGACCAAACTATGCATGGCACTGCTGAAGCAAATAGCCAGAGGGCTGTCCCCGAGCTGGTCCAAAGTTTCCTGAAGGGACTTTAAACAAGCTTCAAAGATAAGTCCGGGGTTCTGTTCGCTGTATCCCGGCAGTGCGGAACAGGTAGGATAATGGAATTGGGATACTGATATTGGTTCTAAATCTAAACTAAGGGCAATAGCTTTCGTACTGCCGGTCCCAATATCTATACCCAGAACATACTTCATTTAACTATAGAATATTCTCTTTTACTTGCTTAAAGCTGCGGGCAATACTCTCAAAAGGATCTATTTTGATCACGTCCTGTTCTACAAAATAATGTTTCATTCCGGATAATTTGTCTTTGGCAAAAATCTCCTGAAAATTAATGCTTCCTGACCCAACCTCGATGTAAGACTTATCGGTTTTACTCATATCCTTCACATGCCACATGACGTATCGTCCCGGATCCTGACCGAACAAAGTAAGCGGGTTCTTGCCAGCCTTCACAGTCCAGTAAATATCCAGTTCAAATTTCAGGTCAGATGGATCGGTTTCACGGAGTAAAATATCAAATCCGGTGGTACCGTTAAAATCTATAAACTCAAAGTCGTGATTGTGATAGGTGAGCTGAAGGCCAGCTTTTTTTGCAAGAATACCAGCTTGCGAAAGTTTGGAGGCCAGAATCTTATAACTGTCCAGATTTGTTCTCAGAGGAGGAAGAAGATTGGGTACGGTAAGATACTTCTGACCAATACCCTGGGCAGCCTCAATATTGGCTTTCAGGCTGTCCATATTGTCCTCACGCAAATACGGATCAAAATCATAATGACCACTTGGAGATTTCAGACCATGACTTTTTAATAAAGATTTAAATTCCTGAATATTCAGCCCCCAAAAACCTCCTTTAGAAGAATATCCATATGTTTCCACCTCACGAAATCCAATGTCCGCAACTTTACTTATTGTTCCCCTCACATCTTTGGAGATCTCGTTCCTTAGTGTGTATAATTGCAGGCCAACTTTTTTTCTTGGCTTACTAAAAAGGTCTACGGGGTTTACTAAAATACCAGCCCCGATAAGCCCAGCCTGCTGGATAAACATTCTTCTGTTACTCATACGATTAAAACTACATAAAAATCAGGTCAATTTTTTTAAAAGAAATTTATTTAATACTAAAGAAATTTAAATTATTTCATCCTGTAATATAAAGATTTTGCCGGTGTTTCAGCTGTTTTGCGCGGCAGGATATCTTCAATTTATTATCTGAGAAACATGGGTATCCGGGGAATGTTTTCGTTTGTCGGCCCTGGGCCGTTACCCCACCACCAATCCCCTGCAAGATCGCATTTTCTTCCTGAATCAGCTTGTCCTTCCAGTCACGTGTCCAGTTTCTTAACTGTTTCTCCTTTGATATAGCAACATGTATGTTGCGATGTTCCTCATACCAGACCAGAAAAAAAGGATTTAAATTAAAACCAGTGAACCTTGCAGTAGATTACCCGTCTATTTGATCAGGTTATCATACAAGCTGTTAATGGTCGTCCGGAGTACGGTGTTTATCCCACTGGTATTGCCGGAATTACAACCATTTGTGATAACGACTATTCCGAACTTCTTTTTTGGCTCGAAGAACATGGCGCTATAAAGTCCGTATGCTGATCCGGTGTGCCCCTTCATTATTTCTCCGGGGATCAGGCCGGGAATTGTTGTTAAAGCGAGGCCATAACCCTCTTCATCAGCGATCCTGGTTTGCATAAGTTTTGAACTCTTCTTTTTCATGATCCTTGTACCTTTGTATTTTCCATAGTTCATATGCATAGTCATGTACTTTGCCAGATCGCCGGCGGAGATCTTCATGCCACCGGTGGGTGACAATATAGGTGTAGAATAGCCCATTATATACTTTGCTATCTCCTCCCGGCGGGGAGCATATGCCGATTGGGATGGAATAAACTTCCGGGTTTTGACGTCCTGCTCATACAAAGTTACAAACCTGGTGTTGTCGAGAGAATCCACCTGGTAGCCTCCATACAATCCCAGCGGCCCCAGAATATGATTTCTCACATATTTATCGAAACGTTCTCCGGATAGCTTTTCTATAATGGCACCTACCATATTATAGTTCAAATTACAATATTCATATCCTGTTCCTGGGGCATAATCATTGTAGCTTTTAGCCCAATCCTGCGATTTGCCAGGATTAATTACATCAAGGTTGAAATAGCCCTGTTTATCATTCACACTTGATGTGTGCGACATGACCATCCTCAACGTGATAACGGTTTCAGGAAATTTGGGATTTCTTACTTTGAAACCTACCAGATCGCTAAAATCGTCATCCAATGACAATTTCTTTTTTTCTATCAGCTGCATGGCAGACGTCGCGGAGAAAGATTTTGAAATCGAGGCTATCCTGAAAATATCATTATTACTCAGCGTGGTATTGCTTTCAATGTCCTTCAGGCCCAGGGAATTGGTATAGATGATCTCACCATTCTTCACGACGGCAACTGAAAGGCCAACAACATTCTGTTGCTTCATTATATTCTGCAGATCTGCTTCTGCCTTGTCTACCTGCGCAAAGACACATGAAAAACTGCTTAAAAGAAGCAAAGCGGCGAGGTAATACTTGAAAGTGCGAGGTTTAATCACGGTTTAAAGATTTACCGTGAATATAGCAATTCGAATTTATACAAAGAATCCGAGTAATTTGTCCGGGAGCTTATCTGCTAAGTATTAGCAGGATTAAAAGAGCGGCCAATGATTGAGCAAGACCCGGCCGTTAAAAATATAAAACGCACAGATAAGCACCTCTCCGAAAAGTAACGGAATTACTAATTTTATAAAACGCATTCGTATTGATCCGGCAACATAGCACACGAGGTCTGTTGGAGTGAATGGTGCAAATGCCCACAGCAAAATAAATAGAAATCCATATTTGCCATTGAGCTTATTCCTGACGATGGAAATCTGATCGGGATAGTGCTCTTCAAAATAGCTACTGAAACCAAGTCGATCTGCGAGGCAGAACATTAGCGCTGATGTAAGAAATATACTGGTTAAAAAAACGCCAAGCAATAAAAATGGATCATCTTTAAAAAGTATAATACCGGCAAGCAGGAATGGTGTTCCCGGGATCATGGTAAGCCCGCGGATTGTACATCCCGCAAAATATAACAGCAGCACTCCATGCTGATACTTCTCTATAAAGCCTGAAATATCCCGCGGATCAAGATCCTGTGCGTAGAGGAAATACAATGTGATACACAGCAAGATAAAGACCACCCAAATAATCCCCAGCTTCCTTTTAAAACGGTCATCTGGCGGAAAGTTATTTTCTGGCATGATAAACAAAAGCAGGCGGGAAGTTCCGTAAGGTGAAATCACATTTGACAAAAGCAAATTTGCTTCTTAATAAACTGAGGTCGTTTAGAGAATATTGGAATTGAATATAAGAACCATAAGGCTTAAGTATATTGCAGCATGCATCAAGAATGCCGGTTTTCTCTTTTATCGGAATATTGGCAAGGGGCAGTCCCGACACGATATAATCTACAGTATGTGCCTTAACATAATCGGATAGTTTCATGGCGCTGTCATTTACATTGATCAGACGCTTATCGTTAACTTTATTAAGTTGTTCAAAAAGCCTGAAATTTATTTCGAATGAGGTCAGCCTGGAACCGGAACTCATTTTATTCAATAAGGATAAAGTCATGCATCCGGTCCCAGCGCCCAGTTCCACAATGTGGATGTTTTTATTAAAGGATATATCGTTCATCATCATTTTAGACAGATGATCTGAGCTTTCTGCTACAGATCCGGTTTGTCTAAGGTTTTTTATTGCTTCTTTGAGGAATAAGGCCATGACTACATTTTTTAATAATGATAAAAAGATTCCCCGGCAGACAGTAAATTTTGTGACCAAGAGCCTAAAAAATGTGACGAATCCTACCCGGGGCACGACTGGCATAAGCGTTAATATTTATTGAAAATATTGAAGACATGCTCTTATTCCAGGTATCCATTTATTTTTTTTGTTAAAACAACTCCTTCTAAAACCGGTTACACCTTCATAGGCACGGTTAAGCACTTAGTGTACATTATACAACAAGCTGGTAACCAACGGGTTTTTATTTGACAATTTAAATCTTTTGATAACTTTGCCCCTAACTAACCAATAAAAAAACATAAGTGATATGAGACGAATCACGAACAATAGTGAGGTTCCCGACCTGGGATACCTTGAGTTCCGCGCGCAAGAATTTTTCTACCAGCTTAGTCCTGGGGAATTGAAAACATTGGCCATCGACAACAATGAAGGCATTTTAAGCAGTACAGGGGCATTAGCTGTGAGTACTGGGAAATTTACTGGCCGATCGCCCCGGGACAGGTTTATTGTACGGGATAAGATCACGGCCGATCCAGTTTTTTGGGGAGATGTTAACATCCCGTTTGATGAAAACAAATTCAACGAACTTTACACTAAGCTGTGTGTGTACCTTCAGGATCGAACCCTGTATGTCAGGGATGGGGGGCTCTGCGCTGATGAAAAGTACCGGCTGACTGTAAGAACAATTACAGAAACTGCTTACCAGAACCTGTTCGCAAATAACCTTTTCCTTCGTCCCGGGCATTCCGGATCGGAGCGTCCCCAATGGACCATAATTGCAGCTCCCGGGTTTGAAGCGGTTCCGCTCAGGGATGGAACAAGGCAAAGTAATTTCTCGATTATAAATTTCAGCCGCAGAATAGTTCTGATCGGCGGAACGGGTTATACTGGTGAATTGAATTAGGCTATTGACTAATAATCATTTTATATGTAAAGGGTGGTTTGGCT
>JBBJNR010000041.1:0-32832 GCA_037719315.1 Daejeonella sp. | reverse complement strand
CAGCATCTTGGGGAAGACCGCGTAAGGGCTATCGCCATGGATTCGACAGATGGCCTGGTTCGTGGGATGAAGGTCACCGATACCGGGTCCGCTATAAAAATGCCAGTTGGTGATAAAATTAAAGGACGTTTATTTAACGTTGTCGGACAGGCAATTGACGGAATTGATACCATCGACAATACAGACGGTTACCCAATCCACAATACTCCTCCGAGGTTCGACGAGCTTTCAACTGAAACCGAAGTACTTTTCACAGGCATCAAAGTTATCGACTTACTTGAGCCTTATGCTAAAGGCGGTAAGATCGGCTTGTTTGGTGGTGCGGGTGTCGGGAAAACAGTCCTTATCATGGAACTGGTAAATAACATCGCGAAAGCATACTCCGGATTATCTGTTTTTGCAGGCGTTGGTGAGCGTACCCGTGAAGGAAATGACCTTTTACGTGAGTTTATTGAGTCTGGTGTAATTAACTATGGCGATGCATTTAAGCACTCTATGGAAGAAGGCGGCTGGGACCTTGCCTCTGTGGATAAAGAAGCTTTAAAAGATTCAAAAGCTACATTGGTCTTCGGACAAATGAATGAGCCTCCTGGTGCGCGTGCACGTGTGGCCCTCTCAGGATTGACCGTCGCTGAATATTTCCGTGACGGTGAAGGCGAAGGACAAGGAAAAGATATTCTTTTTTTCGTGGATAATATATTCCGTTTCACCCAGGCTGGATCTGAAGTATCTGCATTGCTGGGTCGTATGCCTTCAGCTGTAGGTTATCAGCCAACACTGGCAACTGAAATGGGTTTGATGCAGGAAAGGATCACGTCAACCAAACGCGGATCAATTACATCTGTTCAGGCGGTTTATGTTCCTGCGGATGACTTGACTGACCCGGCACCGGCTACAACATTTGCTCACCTTGATGCAACCACGGTATTATCCCGTAAAATAGCCGAGCTTGGTATTTATCCTGCAGTAGATCCATTGGATTCTACTTCACGGATCCTGAATGCTGCAACCTTAGGCGATGAGCATTATGGTACAGCACAACGCGTTAAAGAAATTTTACAGCGCTATAAAGAATTACAGGACATCATCGCCATCCTGGGTATGGATGAGCTTTCTGAAGAAGATAAACTGGTTGTAGGACGTGCGCGCCGTGTACAGCGTTTCCTTTCACAGCCTTTCTTCGTTGCAGAGCAATTCACCGGGTTAGAAGGTGTTTTGGTTGACATTAAAGATACCATCAAAGGTTTCAACATGATCATGGACGGAGAAGTGGATGAATACCCTGAAGCTGCATTCAACCTTGTTGGTACTATCGAAGATGCTATTGAAAAAGGGAAGAAGCTTTTAGCTGAATCTAACGCGTAATGAGACATTAGATAGGAGACAGGCTTATCGAGCCAGCATCTCACATCTCACATCTCACATCTCCTATCTCATATCTCACATCTAAATACATGAAATTAGAAATACTAACACCAGATAAAAAGGTTTTCGAAGGAGAAGTAAGATCGGTAACTGTACCTGGTACTATGGGGTCTTTTGAAGTACTTAAAGACCATGCACCAATAATTTCAACTCTGGAAGATGGCAAGGTGATTATCCGCTCTAATGCGGGTGAGGAAACCATTTTTATTAAAGGAGGTGTTATTGAAGTGCTTGATAATAATATTATGGTTTTGGCTGAAGGAACTACTCAAAATCCTTAAGTACTGAGCGCTGGTTAAAAGCCCCTTAGGTCATTAGATCTAAGGGGCTTTTTTGTGATAGAAATTAATGGATATTTTTGCCATATCTCCTATTTCAGGCAGAAAATCACAAATATACTATGCATGCATAGTTTTTTGAACCCAGAACCCAAAACGGCTTTAGTCTATATACCAAAATTAAACTTATTAAGACTTGCTATATTCAATATATAATTTTGAATATAACCAAAATTCGAAATTAAATTCTAAATAAAAAAACATTCCTGAAGGCTTGATATAAATAAACGAAGGCTTTAAATTGAGATATAATAAAAAAGCAATAGTATGGACTTTGGAAAGATGAACATTTTATCCGCTGGCAGAAATCATATCAGGTTTAATTCAAGTGAACCCTTTATCTTTTCTATTCTAACTAGTGTCATTCTCAATCCCCTCATATAGGCGCACGATTTAAAAATAGCCAATGAAAAATCCGGCGCCTTCTTCTAACAGAAAGGCTTTTTTTTAGGATCAAATATGAAACACAGCAATACATTATAATTATTACTGACAGCTTCATCAACGATAAAAGAATAAAATCATAACGATTAATGGAACTTAATAAATACAGCAAAACGGTTACACAAGATCCAACACAGCCCGCTTCACAGGCTATGCTCCATGGCATCGGGCTAACCAAAGCGGATCTGGCGAAAGCACAAGTAGGTATTGTAAGTATGGGTTATGATGGCAATACCTGCAATATGCATCTCAACGACCTGGCAAAGGTGGTGAAGCAGGGTGTCTGGAACAATGATCTTGTCGGGCTGATGTTCCATACTATAGGTATAAGCGATGGCATTACAAATGGCACCGAGGGAATGCGCTTCTCATTGGTTTCAAGAGATCTGATTGCAGATTCTATAGAAACAGTGTGCGGTGGTCATTACTATGACGGGTTGATAGCTTTGCCGGGCTGCGATAAAAATATGCCAGGGGCTATTATGGCCATGGGCCGATTAAACCGCCCTGCAATTATGGTGTATGGCGGTAGTATCCATTCAGGAAATTATAAAGGACAATCATTAAATATTGTTTCTGCATTTGAGGCTTTAGGCCAGAAAATGGCAGGTACTCTGGAGGAAGAAGATTTTCAGGGCATCATCGAAAATGCCTGTCCCGGCGCTGGTGCCTGCGGGGGAATGTATACTGCAAATACCATGGCTTCAGCTATTGAAGCATTGGGCATGAGCTTACCTTACAGCTCTTCATACCCGGCTTTAAGCGATGAAAAGCAAAAAGAATGCTTAGAGGCTGGGAAGTATATCCGTATCCTTCTGGAAAAAGATATCAAGCCAAGGGATATCATGACAGAAAATGCGTTTCATAATGCGATAGTTACCGTTATGGTATTGGGTGGTTCTACAAACGCCGTACTTCACCTGATCGCTATGGCGAAGTCAGTTGGGATCAGGCTGGAACTTGCGGATTTCCAGAAAGTGAGCGATGAAACTTCCGTTATTGCAGATCTTAAGCCTAGCGGAAAATACATGATGGAGGATGTCCATGATATTGGGGGCCTTCCTGCAGTTTTAAAATATCTTCTGAGTAAAGGCCTGCTTCATGGTGATTGCATAACCGTCACCGGGAAAACTTTGGCCGAAAATGTAGCTGGGGCGGTCGATCTCAATTTTGAAACTCAGGACGTAATTCTTCCTTATGAAAGACCGGTGAAGCAAACCGGGCACTTACAAATGTTATACGGCAATCTTGCCCCTCAGGGATCAGTTGCAAAGATAAGCGGAAAAGAGGGGGAAAAATTCACTGGTCCCGCGCGTGTTTTTGACGGGGAATTTGAATTGATCCATGGAATAAACAGCGGAAAAGTTAAGGCTGGAGATGTGGTGGTGATCAGGAATGTGGGCCCTAAAGGCGCGCCGGGTATGCCGGAAATGCTTAAGCCAACATCTGCGATTTTTGGCGCAGGGCTTGGATCTTCGGTTGCTTTAATCACAGACGGGCGTTTTTCAGGAGGCACGCATGGTTTTGTTGTGGGTCACATTACACCGGAAGCATTTGAAGGTGGTAATATAGGACTGGTAAAAGACAATGATGTGATTGAGCTTGATGCAACAGCTAATTCAATCAATCTGATGATATCTGATCAGGAAATGCAGGCCCGAAGATCCGTATGGAACCAGCCTGAGCCACCTGTTAAGAGCGGCGTATTATTTAAATATTTCAGACAAGTAAAGAACGCCAGCGAAGGCTGCGTGACAGACGAAGCATAAGTCAATTACTCCTCAGATGTTTAATATCATCTGATGGGTATAGGAGAAACGGATAAAGAAATTACTATGGAAATTGAGCAGCAGGAGTTAACCAAATCGCCCGAAAAGAAAACAGTTGAAGTTTCGGGTTCTGTCGCCTTACTTGAAGCTTTGATCATCGAAGAAACCGAGGTTATTTTCGGTTATCCCGGGGGTGCGATCATGCCGATCTATGATGCCTTATATGATTACAAGGAAAAGCTCAACCATATTCTCGTCCGACATGAACAGGGTGGAATACATGCCGGCCAGGGTTTTGCACGCACTTCGGGCAAGGTGGGTGTTGTATTTGCAACCAGTGGTCCCGGAGCAACTAACCTGGTCACCGGCCTGGCCGATGCAATGATAGACAGTACCCCTCTTGTTTGTATCACCGGACAGGTATTTGCCCACTTATTAGGTACCGATGCCTTCCAGGAAACTGATGTGATCAATATCACAACCCCTGTCACCAAATGGAACTACCAGGTAACAGATGCCACCGAGATCCCGGAAGTGATCAGCAAAGCATTTTATATCGCGCGAAGCGGAAGACCGGGACCAGTACTGATAGACATTACAAAGAATGCGCAGATCCAGAAATTTGATTATAAAGGCTATACGCCATGTAATCATATCCGGAGTTACCGGCCTAAACCGATCATTCGTAAGGAATATATTCAGAAGGCTGCTGATCTGATCAACTCTGCAAAAAAGCCATTTGTCTTATGGGGACAGGGAGTTATCCTGGGTGAGGCAGAACAAGAATTTAAAACTTTCGTTGAAAAAAGCGGAATTCCTTCCGCCTGGACCATTCTTGGCGCGGGCGCTATTCCTACCGATCACCCGCTTAACGTTGGAATGCTTGGGATGCACGGCAACTACGGTCCAAATGTACTGACCAACGAATGCGATGTGCTTATCGCAATCGGAATGAGGTTTGATGACCGGGTGACCGGACGCCTTGATAAATATGCAAAACAGGCAAAAGTAATTCATCTGGATATCGACCCTTCAGAAATTGACAAGAACGTAAAAGCCACTGTTCCTGTATGGGGAGATTGCAAAGAAACAATCCCGGCTTTAACAGCATTAATCCAAGAAAAAACTCATGCAGAATGGCTGAGTAAGTTTAGAGATTATACTAAACAGGAAGTAGAAGCAGTGATACAGGCAGAGCTCCACCCTGTTTCCGGGGAGTTAACCATGGGTGAGGTCATTCACCAGCTTAATGAGCTCACCAAAGGTGAGGCTGTAATCGTTACCGATGTGGGCCAGCACCAAATGGTAGCCTGCAGATATGCAAAATTAAACAAAACCCGGAGCAATGTAACCAGCGGAGGACTTGGAACGATGGGTTTTGCATTACCGGCAGCTATCGGCGCTAAATTCGGCGCCCAGGATCGTACCGTTGTCGCCGTTATTGGTGATGGAGGTTTTCAAATGACTTTACAGGAACTTGGAACGATCATGCAAAGCGGCATTGATGTAAAGATCATTATCCTGAATAACCGTTTTTTAGGGATGGTTCGTCAATGGCAGGAGCTCTTCAATGATCACCGTTATTCATTCGTGGATATTACAAGCCCTGATTTTGTGGCGCTTGCTGCAGCCTACCGGATTGCAGGCAGAAGTATCTCGGAGCGCCCAGACCTGAACGGTGCATTAAAACAAATGATAGAAAGCAAAGGATCGTTCCTGCTGGAGGTGATGGTTACCAAGGAAAACAATGTATTTCCAATGGTACCGCAGGGGTGCAGCGTGAGTGAGATTAGATTAAAATAGAACAATCAGCAGAGCTAAAAGAGATAATATGAGCACGCAGAACCATACCGAACAGCCGGCCGCTAAACAAGAATTTAACATCACCGTTTACACCGAAAATCAAATCGGGCTTCTTAACAGGATCGCAATTATATTTACCAGAAGGAAAATAAATATCGATAGTCTTAATACTTCTCCATCCGAGATTGAAAGTATACACCGGTTCAATATCGTAGTCAACGAAACTGAAGATGTGGTTAGGAAACTGGCCCGGCAAATAGAGAAGCAGGTTGAAGTACTCAAAGTATATTTTAACACGAACAAAGATGTAATATGGCAGGAGCTTGCATTATATAAGGTACCTACTGACATCATTGCTGAAAAGGCAAGTGTAGAACGTCTGCTTCGGGAGAACGGCGCCCGGGCCGTAGTGATCCGCAAAGATTACACGGTATTTGAGACCACGGGGCATCGCGAAGAAACCGATGCTTTGATAAAGATCTTACAGCCCTTCGGACTAATCGAATTTGTAAGAAGTGCCCGCGTTGCCATCATCAAACATAGTGATGGATTTAACATGAAGCTTCGGGAATTTGAAAGGCTGGAACCTGGAGATGAGGTTTCAGAAAATGAATTCCTGAACAACGGCCAGAAGATCTTTACCATGTAGGCTGAATAAAAAACATATCAAGACAAAACATAAACAAGAAACACAACAAAAGCAAAAACAGAAGAATATGGCAACAATCAATTTCGGTGGAGTTAATGAAGAAGTAGTAACCCGCGAAGAATTTTCATTAGATAAAGCCCGTGAAGTATTAAAGAATGAAACCATCGCAATTATTGGATATGGTGTTCAGGGGCCGGGACAGGCATTAAACCTGCGTGATAATGGCATCAACGTCATTATTGGGCAGCGTAAAGATTCGAAAACCTGGGACAAAGCGATTGCTGATGGTTGGGTTCCGGGCGAAACACTTTTCGAAATTGAAGAGGCTGCTGAAAAAGGAACGATCATTCAATATCTTTTATCCGACGCTGGTCAGATTGCGCTTTGGCCTACAATCAAAAAATATTTAACTGCGGGTAAAGCCTTATATTTTTCTCACGGCTTTGGTATTACTTACAAGGATCAGACAGGTATTATTCCTCCCGCTGATGTAGATGTGATCTTAGTAGCGCCTAAAGGCTCTGGCACTTCCTTACGCCGTATGTTCTTAGCTGGAAAAGGTTTGAATTCTTCCTTTGCCATCCACCAGGATTCAACCGGAAACGGAAGAACTCGTGCTATCGCATTGGGTATCGGCGTAGGTTCAGGCTATCTGTTTGAAACTGATTTCCGTAAGGAAGTATTCTCTGATCTTACCGGCGAGCGCGGTACCTTAATGGGTGCAATCGCAGGAATTTTCGAAGCACAGTATAATACGCTTCGCACAAACGGGCACTCCCCTTCTGAAGCTTTCAATGAGACAGTTGAAGAACTTACTCAAAGTCTGATGCCATTGGTAGCAGAAAATGGCATGGATTGGATGTATGCAAACTGTTCTACCACCGCACAGCGTGGCGCTCTTGACTGGAAAGGCAAATTCCGTGATGCTACACAACCTGTATTTGATGAATTATATAAAAGTGTGGCATCGGGTAAAGAGGCTGAGCGCACTATTAAGTTGAACAGTCAGCCGGATTACCGTGTGAAGCTTGAAGCAGAATTGACAACCGTCCGTGAAAGCGAAATATGGCAGGCAGGTAAAGCAGTTAGAAGTTTAAGACCTGAGAATCAACCGGAGAAGTAGTAAAACGTTGTACGTTGTACGTTGTACGTTGTATGACGTATCAAAACAGCTTAACCAACTCTGCAAACGTATCACGTAGAACGTATTACGTATAACTTAAAAAAAGGATGTTACACGACCCGAATCGAATTTACATTTTTGACACTACTCTCCGTGATGGGGAGCAGGTACCGGGATGCCAGTTATCTCCTATAGAAAAAATAGAGATTGGAAAAGCCCTGGAAACCCTCGGTGTGGATGTTATTGAAGCGGGATTCCCAATTTCAAGTCCGGGCGATTTTCAAAGCGTTGTCGAGCTGTCCAAAGCCGTCCGGGAACCGGTAATTTGCGCGCTCACCCGTGCAAATAAGGGTGACATCGACTGCGCTGCGGAAGCATTGAAGTTTGCAAAATATCCGCGGATTCACACTGGAATTGGTTCTTCAGATATGCATATCAAGCATAAGTTCAACAGTACAAGGGAAGCAGTTTTGGAGCGTGCTGTGGACGCTGTTAAGTATGCAAAAACCTTTGTTGAAGACGTTGAGTTCTATGCGGAAGATGCCGGACGTGCCGATAATGAATATCTTGCAAAAATGATTGAGGCTGTTATTGCAGCTGGCGTCACGGTAGTTAATATACCAGATACGAATGGTTATTGCCTTCCGGAACAGTATGGTGAAAAGATCCGTTTCCTGAAGGAAAATGTAAAAAATATAGACCAGGCCATTATCTCGGTTCATTGCCATAACGATCTTGGACTGGCAACAGCAAACAGCATTGCCGGTATAGAAAACGGAGCCCGTCAGGTCGAGTGCACCATCAACGGTATCGGAGAGCGTGCGGGAAATACCTCGCTGGAAGAGATTGTTATGATCCTTAAAACTCATCGCAGCCTGAACTTCACTCACAAGGTTAACAGTAAACACCTGTATGAGCTTAGCGGGATGGTGAGCCGCATGATGCGCATGCCGGTACAACCAAATAAAGCTATCGTAGGGAAAAATGCATTCGCCCATAGTTCAGGTATTCATCAGGACGGGGTATTAAAGCACCGGGAGACCTATGAGATCATTAATCCTGAGGATGTCGGTATTGATCAGTCGGAGATCATATTAACCGCAAGAAGCGGTCGCCACGCCTTGAAACACCATTTGAAGCGTCTTGGATATACGCTGGAAAGAATAGATCTGGACCGGGTTTATGAGCGCTTTCTGATACTTGCCGACGGTAAGAAAGAGATTAAAGACGATGACATCCTATTTCTGATGGGATATGAAAGTCAGGGTAACTACAAGAACGGGCTTGCAATTCAATCTTTGCAGGTAACCTGTGGGGATCAGGCAAGTCCCGAAGCTACAATTAAGTTAAACTACAACGGTTCAGATCACCAGGCCACTGCATCCGGCAACGGACCGGTGGACGCCACAATAAAAGCGATTGAAAAGATCATAGGTCGTAATTTTAATATTAAGGAGTTTACAATTCATGCCATACACAGCGGCAGCGACGATGTGAGTAAGGTTGATATGCGTGTTACCGATCACGGCAAATCATACATGGGCTATGGATTCAGCTCCGATATCGTAAGGGCATCTGCTAATGCATACCTGGATGCGCTGAATAAGTTTGTGTAGGCAAGCTGAAAAGCCCAAAACACAGAAATTAAGAATTAAAAATTGGCACCAGCCACGTATAACGTAAAACGTAAAACGCCTGCCTACCGGCAGGCAGGTAAAACTAAAAAAAAATGAAGACATTATTTGACAAGGTGTGGGACACTCACGTAGTTCGTCAGATTGAGGGAGGTCCCGATGTGTTATTTATCGATCGTCACCTGATCCACGAAGTAACAAGTCCGGTAGCTTTTTTAGGATTGAAAAGCCGGGGGATTAGGGTTTTGTATCCGGAGCGCACATTTGCAACTGCCGATCACAACACCCCAACATGGGATCAGCATTTACCTGTTGCAGATCTGCTTTCAGCTAATCAGCTTAAAGCATTGGAGTCAAATTCGAATGAATATGGGATCAGTCACTGGGGACTGGGGCATCAGAAAAATGGCATTGTGCATGTCGTCGGTCCGGAATACGGGATTACACAACCCGGGGCAACCATCGTTTGCGGTGATTCGCACACATCAACACATGGAGCGTTTGGCGCTATTGCTTTTGGAATTGGAACCTCTGAAGTAGAGATGGTACTTTCTACGCAGTGTATCATGCAGCCGAAGCCTAAACAGATGAGAATAAACATCAATGGCAAACTTGGAAAAGGTGTTACGCCGAAAGATGTCGCTCTTTTCATTATATCCCAGCTTAGCACTTCCGGTGCAACAGGTTACTTCGTTGAGTATGCCGGCGATGTGTTTGAGAATATGAGCATGGAAGGGCGTATGACCGTTTGCAACCTGAGCATTGAGATGGGCGCGCGTGGCGGAATGATCGCCCCTGATGATACCACAATAAATTATGTAAAAGGCCGTGAATTTAGTCCGAAAGACGAAGCATGGGATAAAGCCCTGGCTTATTACAAAACGTTAAAAACCGATTCTGACTCCGTCTTTGATAAAGAGTATTCTTTTGATGGTTCTACTATAGAGCCGATGATCACATATGGTACAAATCCGGGGATGGGCATGGGCATTTCACATCAAATTCCAGATGCTGAAGATGTTGAGGGTGGTGTTGCTACATATGAAAAATCACTTAATTACATGGGCTTCCACGAAGGCGATTCGATGATCGGAAAGCCGGTAGATTTTGTATTTATTGGAAGCTGCACGAATGGGCGAATCGAAGATTTCCGGGCTTTTGCATCCATTGTTAAAGGCAGGAAGAAAGCTGATCATGTCACTGCCTGGTTAGTACCGGGATCACATATTGTCGAGGCGCAAATTAAAGAGGAAGGCTTACTTGACATTTTCAACGAAGCTGGTTTCGTTTTACGTCAGCCGGGCTGTTCAGCATGTCTTGCCATGAACGACGATAAGATCCCCCCTGGAAAATATGCTGTAAGTACATCAAACAGGAACTTTGAGGGCAGACAGGGTCCCGGTTCCCGAACGATGCTTGCCAGTCCGCTTGTTGCGGCTGCCGCCGCGATCACAGGGGTAGTAACCGATCCGAGAGACCTTATCGAAGAATTAGTTTAATCAGTCGAATCACGCAAAACATATTAAAATGGCTTACGATAAATTCACTATATTAAGAAGTACTGCAGTTCCCCTTGCAATCGAGAATGTAGATACTGATCAACTTATCCCTGCTCGCTTCCTGAAAGCTACTGAGCGGGTTGGCTTTGGGGATAATCTTTTCCGCGACTGGCGATATAATCCGGATAATACTCCAAAACAAGATTTCGTACTGAACAACCCAATCTACAGCGGTAAGATCCTGGTTGGCGGCAAAAACTTTGGCTCAGGTTCATCAAGGGAGCATGCGGCATGGGCAGTTTACGATTACGGTTTCCGGTGTGTGGTATCCAGCTTCTTTGCAGATATCTTTAAAAATAACTGCCTGAACATCGGGGTACTTCCCGTACAGGTCAGCCCTGAATTTGCGGAAAAGATATTCCGGGCGATCGAAGCAGATCCAAAGGCCGAAATTGAAGTAAACCTGCCGGATCAAAGCATCACCCTGATTGCAAGCGGGGAAAAAGAAAATTTTGACATCAGCTCATACAAAAAGGACAATATGATCAATGGGTTTGATGATATCGATTATCTGCAAAACATAAAAGGGGAAATACAGGAATTCGCTTTAAATCTTCCCCTGTAATAACCTGTAATACATTTATCACAACGTAATCAAGTGGAAAGAAGGAAAATAGAAATAATGGACACTACGCTCAGGGATGGGGAACAAACATCCGGAGTTTCATTTTCCGTTTCAGAGAAGCTTACCATAACCCAGCTGTTGCTCTCAGAGCTCAAAGTAGACCGGGTTGAAGTGGCATCGGCAAGGGTCTCTGATGGGGAATTCTCTTCTGTAAAAGCCATTATGGACTGGGCGAACCTGAATGGATATACCGATAATATTGAAGTGCTTTCATTTGTGGATCATGGGGTTTCTGTTGAGTGGCTCGCAAAAGCGGGTGTCAAAGTCCAGAATCTGCTAACCAAAGGTTCTTTAAATCACCTTACCCATCAGCTTAAAAAAACTCCTGAACAGCATTTTTCTGAAATTGCAAGCGTTATTGAATTAGCGGGATCCCATGGTATAGCGACCAACGTTTACCTGGAGGATTGGAGCAACGGGATGAGGAACTCCCCCGAATACGTCTATCAGTATCTCGAATTTTTATCCACCCAGGCTGTAAAGAGGGTACTGTTACCAGACACGCTGGGGGTGTTAACTCCGGCTGAAACTTTCAAATACATCTCCGACATACGGCTTCGTTATCCTGATATCCATTTTGATTTCCATGCGCATAACGATTATGACCTTGGAACTGCCAATGTTCTGGAAGCTGTTAAAGCCGGGGCACACGGATTACATCTGACCGTTAATGGCATGGGTGAACGCGCGGGAAATGCATCTTTGTCAAGCGCAATTGCTGCCATAAATGATTTTATACCGGAAGTTGAAACCTCAATTAAAGAATCCTTTATCTACAATGTCAGTAAGCTTGTCGAGACGTTCTCCGGCATCCGCATCCCGGCCAATAAGCCCATCGTAGGCGAAAATGTATTTACCCAGACGGCTGGCATCCATGCCGATGGGGACAATAAGAACAACTTATATTTCAATGACCTCCTGCCTGAACGATTTGGCAGAAAACGCAGCTATGCACTGGGGAAAACATCCGGCAAGGCAAATATTGAGAAGAATTTACAGGAACTGGGACTGAAATTAAGCGAGGAGGACCTGAAGAAAGTGACACAGAGGGTAATTGAGCTGGGTGATAAAAAGGAAACTGTTACCCGTGAAGATCTTCCTTATATTATCTCGGATGTACTTGACAGTAATTCATATTCAGATAAAGTTACTGTTGAATCCTACGTTCTTACACATTCTAAAGGCCTGCGCCCGTCAGCAACAATATCAGTACGGATTGACGGGGAAGTTTTCGAAGAAAACGCCCAGGGAGACGGGCAGTTCGATGCTTTTATGAAAGCGCTTACTAAAGTTTATGCAAAAAAAGACTTATGTCTGCCTAAACTGATAGATTATGCAGTTCGCATAGCTCCGGGAAGCAATTCTGATGCCTTGTGCGAGACGATTATTACCTGGGAAACCCCAACGAAGAAATTTATAACCCGGGGCTTAGATTCTGATCAGACTGTTTGTGCGATAAAATCGACGCAGAAAATGCTGAATATTATTTAGTGGTTAGTTGAGGGTTGTTAGTTGTTAGAGCTAGCGAATTCAATATCTCACATTAAAATCTACACTTACAAATTTAAGATGATTGATACCGATATTATTTTTCCGGAACAATTTAGTAAAATCAGATCCAGATCGGAGCAGATAAATTTCTCAATGCCATCTGACCTGCAAACCGGGAGTATTTTACGTACGCTCGTGACTTCTAAACCCGGGGGATCTTTCTTAGAATTTGGCACAGGGACGGGGCTTTCCTTGTCATGGATAGTTGAAGCAATGGATGAAGCGTCGACAGTAATATCTATTGATAACAATGAAGAGTATCTCTCAATAGCCAGGGATTTTTTTGACGCAGATCCAAGGATCTCAATGATCTGTGCGGATGGGAACGATTGGATAAAAAACAATCAGCAGAAGAAATTTGATCTGATTTTCGCTGATGCCTGGCCAGGAAAATATTCATCAATAAACGAAGCGCTGCTTTTGCTAAGGAAGGGCGGTTTCTATATTTTGGATGACATGCTTCATCAGCCTAACTGGCCTGAAGGCCATCAAAATAATGTTGATAAACTTATAGATTATTTATCTTCGCGGACAGATATACGATTAACAAAAATCAAGTGGTCAACCGAACTGGTTATTATAACTAAAATCGATTAGAACATCATAAATTAAAAACAAACAGATGAAATTAAATATTGCTCTTCTAGCCGGAGATGGAATTGGCCCTGAAGTTATTGACCAAGCTGTAAAAGTATCTAACGCCATTGCCGCAAAATTTGGTCATGAAATTACCTGGACTCCAGCCATTACAGGAGCCTGCGCAATTGATGAAGTTGGTGAGCCGTATCCGGATTCAACTCATGAGATCTGTATGGCCGCCGATGCGATATTATTCGGAGCTATTGGCCACCCGAAATATGATAACGATCCCAAAGCACCAGTCCGGCCGGAGCAGGGCTTGTTGAAGATGAGAAAGAAACTGGGCCTGTTCGCAAACGTTCGCCCCACTTTTACTTTTCCATCTTTAATTGATAACTCACCTTTGAAAAGGGAACGTATTGAAGGAACTGACCTCATCATTTTGAGGGAATTGACGGGCGGTATCTACTTCGGTGAGCGAGGCAGAAAAGACGATGGCAATACAGCGTTTGATACCTGCACGTATACCCGTGACGAAGTTATCAGATTGGCCAAACTAGGTTTTGAAATGGCAATGACCCGGGGTAAAAAATTATGCTGCGTTGATAAAGCCAATGTTCTTGAAACCTCACGCCTTTGGAGAGAGACGGTTCAGGATATGGAGAAAGATTATCCTGAGGTAACAGTTAGTTATGAATTCGTTGATGCTGTCGCGATGCGTTTAGTTCAGTGGCCTAACTCATATGATGTTTTGATCACAGAAAACCTGTTTGGAGACATCCTGACCGATGAGGCATCAGTAATCTCGGGCTCCATGGGATTAATGCCATCCGCATCGATCGGCCTTCACACGTCCTTATTTGAGCCCATACACGGCTCATACCCTCAAGCGGCCGGAAAAGACATCGCTAATCCACTAGCTACGGTGCTATCGGCGGCTATGATGTTCGAAGACGCATTTGGATTAAAGGATGAAGCGGAAATGATCAGGGACGTCGTTAATAAGAGCCTTGATGAAGGTATTGTTACTGAGGATTTAGCTGGGGATAAGAAGGCTTATAAGACTAGTGAGGTGGGGGATTGGTTAAGTAAGAATATTGTCTGAATTAAGATACTGTCTGAATTAGGATGCATAGGATGGTAGGATTATAAGATGCATACTGGATAATCTTACACCCCTTAAAAATTAAGATTAAAGCCGTTCACTCAAAATTTTCGACCATATATCCTTTCATCCTTAAATCCTATCCATCCTAAAAATGAATATATCTCCATAGCATGCCCAATTATTTTATGTGTTAGCGCTTCATGCTTCATAATCAGGTATCAATATCCAATGATATTTAATTATCCTTAACAATTAAGATTAAAGCCGTTCACTCAAAATTATCGACTATATATCCTTCCATCCTTAAATCTTATCCATCCTAATAATGAATATACCTCCATAGCACAGCCAATTATCTTATGTGTTAGTGCTTCATGATCAGGATCAACAATATCCAATGATATTTAATTATCCTTAAAAATTAAGATTAAAGCCGTTCACTCAAAATTTTCGACCATATATCCTTTCATCCTTAAATCCTATCCATCCTAATTCAGACTTCTTCTTCAAATTCCAAAAACCTCCTAATCACAACCTGTACCTCCTGCCCCCTCTCATATATCCCGGGCTTGGAATTTATCGCCCGAATCTTAATATCTTTCCGCTCCAATAAAAGTTCCTCATAGGACCCCCTGAAAAATATCTCTTTAACCTCATATCGCTTACTGCTCCAGCTATTCTTCAGCTGAACCCACTCCGGATAGATCATTACATTTGGTGCTTTTGATCTTATTCCCATTAGTTTAGCCTCATCAGAAGGAAGTACAAATGCATTTCCTAGTAACCGGGCGGTATAGATGTGTGAAGGGGAATTATATAGCGCCGAGGGCTCACCGGATTCGATGAGCATCCCATCCTTTAGAATGATCATCCTGTTTGCAAGGGTAAGTCCGTCAACGGGATCATGTGACACCAAAATAATCGTGATCCCCAGAAAAGTGCATAACCTTTTCAGATCTGCACGGAATTGAGTTTTTAATACCGCATCCAACTGGCTGAAAGGCTCATCAAGCAACAGTACTTCCGGTTCAGTTATAATTGCCCTCGCCAAGGCTACCCGTTGCTGTTCGCCGCCGCTTAATTCTACGATCCGCTTATTGGCCAGCGCATCTATCCCGAGAAACTCCATCATTTCCAGCGTCTTCTGCTTCTTGGCCTGCACGTTCTCATTAGAAAGCATGCTTTCTATATTCTCGTAGACTTTGGCATACAGGTTCAGATTAAAATCCTGGCTCAGCATCTTCATGGAATCATGGCCCGGTATAAGTTTTTCGTGAGGGCCTGGAAGGTGTTCGCCATTAAACGTAAGCTCTCCTGCATTTGGGGCAAGGGTGCCGTAAATAAGTTTGAGTAAAGTACTTTTACCACTCCCGCTCTCTCCTACTATAGCTACAAATTCGCCTTTTTCAATCGTGAGATTGATATCGCTTACTCCTGCATTCAGATCGACAGAGTAATGTTTGCTTACATTTTTTAAACTGATAAATGGTTCTGGCATGACCCAAATATAATAAAAAAAGCCCCGTCGCAAACGAGGCTTATCCTATCAATACTCATTTCAGACCCCCGTGCTCAATCTAAAACCCCAGCATCAGTCCAAATGAAAGGTTCTTGAAATCCTTTGGTCCCTGACCGTCCGCGAAAACGTCATTGCCGTAGTACTTAGCATATACCCCCATGCCTCCATAACCGATCCTGGCAAAGCCTCCATAACGAAATGGGTTAAAATTATAATCATCTTTAGATTTATCCTTTCCATTTTCCGAGCTCACCTGTTTCACCTTGCCATTTAAAAGAAACCCAATCTCTGGCCCGAAGACAAAATTTAATTTATCTCCTTTTCTGTCATCTTTGGTGCGCAACTGGAATGATAGTGGAATCCTTAAATACTGACTGGAGAAACGGTTCTTTTTAAAATCGATCGTTTCGGTAACATAAGTAAGCGTTGGCTTATCCTTTTGAAAAGTGATGTTTTGCTTCAAACGCATATGGTTCCAGTCGAGTCCCGCCCCTGCATAAATCTTAAAGTAGCTGTTGAAACGATATCCCATTTGAAAAAATTCGAAACCAAAATTGCTGCTCTTCCAGGTTTCGCGCTCCAGGTATGAATTGGCAGGAAGTAAAGTAAAACTGCCGTTATCTCTGTATGTACTTAGTCCTAAGTCAAAGCGCGCGGCTACAAACTGAACGGAAAATCCTGACGATGGCTTGATTTCCTTTTCGGTAGTATCTTTTGATCCGCCACCAATACGTATTGTAATGCTTTTCTTATTGTTGTTTTTTACCGTATCTGCCGTGATCACGAGTACGGTATCCTTTTTGTTGCTCTGAGCGAAGCCCGATGCTGTAAAACAGGATACCAGGGCGCAAATGATTAATCGTTTCATGTGTTATATTCTAAATATTATTTAATTCTGCTTTTTAATTTAACCACTCCTAAGTTGATCCCTGATACTTCTGATCCCTCGTCCCCATCTTTAAATTCAATGATTTTATCCTCCCTGTGATCTACCTTCGATATGACAAAGTTCACCAGGCTGCCTATACTCCTGATCTTTCTCGGGGAGCTTTGTTCCGGAACGACTTGGATATCCGTTTCGGGGATGTCGGCACTGGCGATCATATCAGGTTGGGTTACATCAAGGGTAGACTGATCACCTGTATATCGCCCAGGAACTTTAACTTCCTTCCTGGGTTGTAAGACCTCCTGGGTATTTTTCTTTGTTGAGTTATTCGCAGCAATGATCTCAGTAGTTTGTTTTGATGCTTTTGACAGTTTTGAAGACGGCTTAGTATCGCTTTCAAAACTTACTACGTTTGCAACTTTTGCATCCGGGAAATTGAAGTCCCTAACATCAGAATGAACTGTTTCGGAAGCTTTAGATTCAACCAACGGACTGAAGTTATCAGTTCCGCTACTGCTTTCAACCATTTGTTGCGCAACACCCTGCAATCTGATCACTTCTACAGGCCTGTAAAACCATAACCCGGCACTTATAACGAGAACCACACTTGCAGCCGCCATCCAGAAAACAGGGGAAGCTTTCACCTTCTTTTTTTGGTCCATTTTCCCCACGATCTTTTGCCACACATCTTCCGAAGGTTGGAACTGAGCGTCTTCAAAACGTTGCTGAAATAATTTGTCTAATTCTTTATCCGATATGGGATGCATAATTCAAGCCCTCCATTTTTAATATTTTTTCCTTTAATATTGCTCTAGCTCTGGACAGTTGCGATTTCGATGCTCCCTCACTGATCCCAAGCTGCTCAGCTATTTCTTTATGCGAAAAGCCTTCGATCACATACATGTTAAATACCAGGCGATAGCCGTTTGACAATTGCTGAACAAGCTTCATCAGATCCTTCAGTTCCAGTCCGCTCATATCAAATGTGCTTTGCGGTTGGTCATGAACAGCCTCAATATCAACCACATTTAACGATCTCAGGTTTTTCCGGTAACTTTCGATAGCTGTATTCACCATGATGCGCCGTATCCATCCCTCAAAGGAACCATCGCTGCGAAATTCTGCAACCTTTTGAAATACCTTTACAAAACCCATCTGCAACACATCCTCTGCTTCATAACTATCTTTAGCGTAGCTCATACAAACTCCCATCATCTTAGAGGCAAGTGTTTTATAAAGACTTTCCTGAGCCTTCCTCTCCCCCCTTTTGCACCCCTCCAATAAACTATCTATAGTAAATCTATGATCCAAATTCATATGCTTTAAAGGTAAGATGTTCGGGGGTATGATTTAGTTGCATGGGGGTGAAAAAAAAGCTTAGACATCGGATAGCAACCTTCAGACGTCAGACCTCAGACCTCAGGCTTCAGACCTCAGTCCTCCAAATCACTAAATTTTTTAAAACATTAACCCTTCTTAAAACTTAATAAGTTTATAACAAGCATATTGATTAACATTACACATGGCTTTTGTAGATTATTACCAGACACTCGGAATAAGCAAATCTGCTGCGGATAAAGAAATAAAAGCGGCATACCGGAAAATGGCCCGCAAATTTCATCCTGATGTAAATTCAAATGACAAGACTGCGGAAAAGAAATTCCAGGAGATAAACGAGGCTAATGAGGTTCTAAGTGATCCTGAAAAGCGGAAAAAGTATGATCAGTTTGGAAAAGACTGGAAAAACGCGGATCAGTTTGAAAGTTCAAACAGGTCGCAGCATCGTGGTTTTCAATCCAGAGGCGGACAACGCTTTTCTGGTGGCTCAAATGAAGAGGATTTCTCAGATTTTTTTAGTTCTATGTTTGGGGGATCAGGTAGGCAAGGCCGGCAAGCAAATTTTAAAGGGCAGGATTTCAATTCCGAGCTGAGATTAGATTTGCGGGATGTTTACACCTCCAGGCAACGCACACTTACAGTAAATAAAAAGAACATACGCCTGACCATTCCAGCCGGAATTGAAAATGGACAAACCATCAAAATAAAAGGGCATGGCGGGCCAGGAATGAATGGAGGGCCTGCAGGCGACCTTTTAATCAAGTTTTCCATTGCTGATGATTCCGAATTTAAACGCGTAGGGAACGATCTTTATAAAGATGTGGAGATTGATTTATATACCGCAGTGGTTGGAAACGAAATCACTGTTGAAACCCTGAACGGTAAAGTAAAACTTACGGTTAAGCCCGGAACCCAAAATGGAACCAAGGTTAAATTAAAGGGCAAAGGATTTCCGGTCTATAAAAATGAAACGGCATTCGGCGATCTGTACTTTACTTATTCTGTTAAGATCCCATCAGATCTGAGCGAAAAACAAAAGGATCTGTTCAAACAAATTTTCGAATCTGAATGAGATATTGAATAATAGAAGATTATGTATATATTCATATAAACGTTTCCATATGAATATCTTCGCTAAAGTACTTATTGCCTTTGTAGCTCTTGAACATATTTATATTCTCTGGCTTGAGATGTTCGCATGGACAACCGCAGGGAAGCGTACATTTAAATCAATGTCTGCCGATATGTTCGAAAAAACTAAGGGACTGGCTGCAAATCAGGGTCTGTACAACGGTTTTCTCTCAGCCGGATTGATCTGGTCCCTGATAATCACTGATGAAACCTGGGCTGAAAACGTTGCTATCTTCTTTTTAGGATGCGTACTTGTGGCGGGCTTGTACGGAGCTTATTCTGTACAGAGGTCGATCCTTTTTGTCCAGGCAGTTCCCGCAGCGCTCGCCCTGGCTGCAGTGCTCATTTTTTAACTTTATGTATCTTAAATTCCTGTTTGTAAAGCAAGAAGGAAGAATTTGAAAACTCTATTTTTTTAGAGTCGCGAGGCCTGTTCAGGTCCATCATGGGCTCGAACCTGAAATCCAGGTAAAGATTTTGAATAAGCCTCTTTTGGTAGGAATATCGCAGCATTAAAAGCTGGCGATTTCTCTCGGTAAATCCAACATTAGAAATATGCTGGGAAACCGATTGATAAATCGGCATTCCATTGGACGAAATATATCCGTTCGCGTTCCAGTAAGTTCCCATTATGGATCCATATTTTGTATCAATGCCACTATTCAAATACCATCCACCACCCTTTGAATAAGCCTGTGCCAAAGTAAAAGAAAAATCAGTGTACGATGTGTAATAGTTCTCGGATCTGAATGCATGAATAAATCCCTGAATCGGAACCCTCAGCTTAAAACCAATGGCAGTATTTACGAGTGTTTGCAAAGGGACGTTGACTACATCGATCTGTCCTCCCTGGTGAAAAGCCGTAAGCTGCAAGGGTAAAGTCAGACTTATCGAACTATTTTTAACAAGGCTTATATCCGCGGAGACGCCTGCCAGTACCTGCTCCTGCTCCGGTGAGGGCTTATAGATCATTCGCTTCCAGTTTACAAACGCATCCAGGAACAAAGATCTGTTACTAATAATAAACTGCGTTCCGTATTCAACCGGCTCCGTGATCTTCTTTTCAAAATCATATATCGGCTCGATCATCCGGTGATGGATATTTCCTTCAAGCACTCCATTGATCAGCGTTGTGCTACCTTTTTGATACTTAATGCTGAACAATGGATAAGTTCTGTATATCCCCCGTCCGCCAAAGTCCTTCCGCAGATGAACACCGGCTGAGACAGACAAACGCGGGTGGGCATAATAAACTAACTGGGGTTCCAACTGAGCGCCAAATAAGGTATAGCCGTCCTGGATTTTGTTGAAATATTCGTAATTACGCAGGTAGTTAAAATTGAATATACTTAAATGAAGTTCACCCGTTTTAAGACTATCGGGACGGATACGGTATTCGAGGCTGTCGTTTACTATTTGGGCCTGCGATGTAGTTAGCGAGGCAATAAGTAATACCAGAAAATATATCGTCTTCATTAAGTTCATTCAAAATGCTAGTCGCCTTGTTGCACGGGCTGAACCGCAAAGAACACAAAGATAGATATATCCGTTTAATGAAGTCGAGGCAAAGTTATTCCATGAGCCCATAGCAAGTTATTTGCGTGCTCTGCATACAACTGTGCATGTTCTGCTGTTAACATCGCTTGACGCTGTCCTTAATTTTTCCAGACAAACAATTGAAAGATGGCTGTATCAATCGCAAACTCGGTTTTTATGAACATATTCTTATCACTAAGATATACATGAATCGAATCGGTGCTACGCTCCTTTCCATCCATGCGATCCATATCTTTCTGCCATCTGAGATTTACAATTTCTCGTACGTCTCCGTACTCCCGTCTACCGCCATCGAACCATTCGCGATTATTAACTTCTTAGCAGATGCTTTTGCATACACATCGAGTTGCGTCTTGACGTCAAAGTCCAGCTTATAGGGAAATTTTATACCGTCGATATCGCTACCATCTTCAATAATAACAAATGTACCGCTGGAAACTACAGATCCATTGTTTATAGTTTGGAAGGTATTACCCTCAAACTTAAGTATACTGCCGTTTCCGGGTGGATAATCAGGGGAGACATTCAAGCGCTGTCCGCCTTTAACGTGCCTCAGCTCCCATTTGCCGTCAAGGTTATTTTCAAATCTTTTATCCTTATCGCAGCTAATGAAAGCAAGCATCAGGATGAACAGTGCGGATTTAAGATGAATTTTCATGGTATGTGTTTAAGACAGTACGTATGGAAACGTAAAAGTGTTACAAGATGTTTTCGGCTTAAAAGACATTTTAGTGAAATTGAGCTAGTTATGAGATATGTCGTAAATAAAAGATTCTCTAACAGTACCGTGCGAGTGTTTTACCCGCAAAGTCTAAGGAGGTTCCAGCTTCCGCTGGAATGACAAAAGGTGATGGGGTATTACAGGAGATTCCGGCCTACGCCGGAATCTGACTTCCTGGCCTTTATAAATTTCCGATTGAATGGCATATCAGAAAGGCTTCAAGTTTTTTTTGACTATTGAATCTCTGCGGTAAAAAAAATGAATGAATACTACCCCTTCAACCTATAATACTTATATATCCTAACCGCCGACATAATGATCATACTAAACAGCACCAATCCCACTAGCCCATAGATCCAGTCTATAGCGCTTTTCAGAACTACCGTAAATACTATAGCAACAAGGAAAATGGTCGCAAGCTCATTCCAGATCCGCAGTTGTGTGGAAGTCCATTTGAAAATACCCTGTTTTAATTGTTTGATTATATTCTGGCAAATAAAGTGGTAGATAAGCAGTCCAAGAACGAAAGTCAATTTAACGTGCATCCAGGGCATCGAAAGAAGACTAGGATTTAGATACACCATTCCTACCCCAGCTAAAACCGCAAGAACCATTGCAGGGGTAGTAATAAAATACCACAATTTATGCTGCATGATAACGAACTGCTTTTGAAGAACGACCCTCTCCTGTTCAATCCGTTGATTGGCTTCAACATGGTACACAAAAAGCCTTACAATATAGAAGAGACCAGCCATCCAGCTAACGACGAAGATAATGTGAAGGGCTTTTAGGTACAGATAGGTCATAGTGTTAAGAGTTCAAAGCGTAAAGCTAAAAGCGTAAAGCTAAAAGTGTAAAGCTAAAAGCGTAAAGCTAAGTTCTAGTTTAATATAAGTTCCGTTTCCAGCTTTCAGCTTTTTGCTTTCAGCGGTCAGACTTTAGACTTCAGACTTCACCCTAGTACCTGTATTCCTGAACCACCTCCACTGCGTACTTCACATGATCAAATGGAATATCGGGCATGATGCCATGACCTAAATTAAAAATAAATCCATTTTGATCCCTCATTCTTTCGAAAAGTTTGTGAATTCGCTCCTTGATAACTTTTTTATCGGCGTAAAGGATATGAGGGTCCAGGTTACCCTGAACTGCAATACCAGCCGGAAGTTTCTTTTTTATATCAAGAAGGTCCGCATTCCAGTCCACTGAAATCACATCGGGCTTGGCTTCTGCCATTAAAGGCGCGAAAACCGAGCTCCCCTTGCAAAATGATATTACCGGGACATCTTTCCTGTTAAGCTTGGAAATTATTTCCTCATTGTATGTATGCGAAAACTCTGTATAATCATCCCATGACAATGCCAGCGCCCAGCTATCAAACAATTGAACAGCATTAACTCCTGCATCGATCTGAAGGTTCAGGTAGTCAACGGTTACTTTAGCGATTTTGGCGAGTAACTGGTGTGCCATCTCCGGGTGATTATGTATCAGAAGCTTTGTTAGTTTAAAGTCCTTTGAAGAACCCCCCTCAACAAGATAGCTCATCACCGTAAAAGGCGCACCCGCAAATCCAATCAACGGAATGCTTCCATTCAATCTTTGCTGGATTACTTTGATGGCTTCTGCAACATATTGAAGCTTATCATCCACATCAGTTAACAGTGCATCAATATCAGCCTGACTGCGAACAGGATTGGCAAATTGGGGACCCACTCCCTGTGTGAAGCTCAATTGACCGCCCATCGCTTCCGCTGTAACCAGAATATCAGAAAATAATATGGCCGCATCGATTCCCAAAAAATCAACTGGGAGCATCGTGACATCGGCTGCTATTTCCGGTGTTTTACACATCTCCAGGAAGGAATATTTATTTTTGATCTCCCAATATTGAGGCATAAAACGGCCTGCCTGGCGCATCATCCATACCGGGGGACGTTCTGTGCTTTTTGAAAATGCCGCCCGTAAAAACAGGCTATCTTGTAAATTCTGACTCACTATGCTTTATTAATTTCAGATTCAATCTTTAAAATGATGTTCTTCACCCTGGAGGTGATCTTGTAAGTTTTGGCGCGCTCTACGTATGCCGAAGCGCGTTCATAATCCTTTTTTCGCAGGTTGAGATTAGCCAGGTGAACCAGTACTATTGCTTTATCGTTCTGGTTTCTTAAAGGAAAATTGCTTGCTATCTGAAAATGCTTCTCAGCTTCCTCATAGTTATGACGATGAAGCTCCACATTCCCGTAAATGAACTCATAAAAACCCCGGCGGTGCCTTCCAAGGCGGTCAGGATCTTCGATCTCCTTCAGAAGCTCCTCAGCGCCATCGTAGTTTTTTGCATGGAATTCACGCGCGGCCATCACAACCGTACCTTCCCGGAAATAGCCCCAGATGAGAAGTGCAATGCCAACGCCGATGGCAGCAGTTATCTCATAGACCTGTTTACTTATGGTCCATGCGAGCAGAAGAACGGCTATTCCGATAACCCACAAACGGGCTTTCCTGGTAAACATTTATTAGTGGCTATCAGTGAATTTATATCCTACTCCGCGAATAGAATGAAAAAAGGTGGGATTTTTCTGATCGGGTTCGAAATATTTGCGGAACGTGAGAATGAAGTTATCGATGGTACGTGTTGATGGATAAACATCATAATTCCACACTGTTTCCAGGATCTGCTCGCGGGATACAGCCTCATTCCGGCGTTCAATCAAAAGCTTCAGTAACATCGTCTCCTTCTTCGTTAAAGGAGTCAGAGTTCCGTCATCATCTTTCAGTTCAAAGGAGTTGAAATAAATAGTTTTATCGCCAACTTTATACGAATTCAATTCTTTCAACTCATCGCCCTTCAGGCTTCTTCTCACCAGAATACCAACCCGTAGGATCAGTTCCTCAAGATTAAAAGGCTTAACGAGGTAGTCATCGGCGCCCTTCTTCAATCCCATTACGCGATCTTCACTGGTGTTTTTCGCAGTCAGGAACATAATAGGAACCTCCGAATTCTCCAGGCGAATTGTTTCCGCAACCTGAAATCCATCGATCTCAGGAAGCATCACATCCAATATTACGAGGTTAAAACGCTCTTCTTTAAAGATCTTGAGCGCTTTCTTCCCATCTGTAGCGGTAGATACTTTGTACCCTTCCAGTTCCAGGTTCAATTTGATCGCTTCCAGAAGATGGTCTTCATCCTCTACCAGTAGAATTCGTTGTTTAGTTGGCATTTGCGTTGAATATGACCTCGAAAACCGTTCCCGAAGGCTGATTATTTTTAACTTTTATAGTGGCCTGATGTTTATCAAGTACCTGCTTAACAATAAATAAACCTAATCCGGTACCCTTTGTTTTGCGCGTATCCTCACTTCCAACGCGATAAAATTTATCAAAAATACGTGATTTTTCCAGATCGCTGATCCCTATGCCCGAATCTTCAGTGATGAAGTGTATGCTGCCGTTATTACGAAATAGCTTTACATGCACTTCAGCGCATGGCGGCGAGTATTTAACTGCATTTTCGATAAGATTAGTGACCATAGACGTTAAAGCAAACTTATCCCCCATAATAGAGATCCGGGGCTCAAGCTCTGTCCTGATAATCTGTGAGCTGCACGTGTGAACCTGCAAGCGATCTGCAACGGTATTTACCAGCTCGGATAAATTGAATTTCTCTTTAGGAAAGGAATAGGAATTGCTTTCGATCTGGCTTGCCAAAAGCATGTTCTCTACAAGATCATCCAGCCTTTCTATATCCTTTAAAGAATTATTGATAAATGACTTCTGCTTTTCCCGGTCGAGTTCTCTTTTCAGGATGGTTTGCAGGTATAATTTGATGGAAGCCAGCGGCGACTTAAATTCATGTGTAACGGATAATAGAAAATTTTTCTGCTGCTTATGTAATTTCCGTTCCTTATTTAACGCTTTGTGCAAATGATAAGCTCCTACAAAAACAATGAACAGAAACACCGCAGTCTCTCCCACGATCATTCCTTTACTGTTTGGCTTAGCTTCAAGCAAGAGGGCGCCCCACCAGATCAGCTGGAGTGTAGCATAGGCTACCAAGCAATAAAAAATTAATAGTGGCCTCCTCATAGCTTTATCTTGCCCCTCTGAAAACGAAGTCCAGACTTTCAAAAATAGCACGCTTTGCCTTTTCCAGTTCTATTTTTGAATGTGCAGATGACACAAACCCAACTTCATAGCCTGAAGGGCCCAGGTACACGCCCCTGTTCAGAAGCTCCCTGTGCATAACTTTAAATTTTTCCATGCTGGAAGGATCGATTTCCTCGGCAGCACTAATCGTTTCCCTATCTGTAAAAGCAAACCAGAAGATAGATCCAATCGTGAACACCCTAAACTTATAACTACGGGCCGTAGCAAAACGCTGAATAGATTCAGTAAACTCCAGGGTTTTATTATTCAGATCTTTATAAAAGCTTGACCTGGATAATTCCGTGAGCTGTGCAATTCCGGCCGCCATAGCCACAGGGTTTCCTGAAAGAGTTCCCGCCTGGTAAACCGGCCCGTCAGGTGATATCATCGCCATGATCTCGGCCGAGGCTCCGTACATTCCCACAGGTAAACCTCCGCCGATTATTTTTCCATAGGTAATGATATCAGGCTGGATCCCATAATAACCGGCAGCGCCCTCAAAACCTAATCTAAACCCGGAAATCACTTCATCAAATATCAAAAGCGACTTATTTTTCGTGCAGACAGACCGCAAAAACTCCAGGAACTCCTTTGTCTGAACTAATAATCCATTATTTGCCGGAACAGGCTCAATGATAATGGCAGCTATCTGACCGTCAAATTGCTCGAATGCGGCCTTAACAGCTTGCTGGTTGTTCAGGGGAACTACAATAGTTTCATCGGCAAATGCTTTTGGGACCCCGGCAGAAGAGGTCTCGCCGAAAGTAACCAGGCCCGATCCTGCTTTTACCAGCAATGAGTCCGAATGACCGTGATAACAGCCTTCGAACTTAATGATTTTGTCTCTCTTAGTATATCCCCGGGCAAGCCGGATAGCCGACATAACAGCTTCCGTACCTGAGCTTGTAAAACGAAGTTTATGGATGTACTTGTTGTTTTTTAAGATCAATTCTGCCAATTGGTTTTCCAGGGCGGTTGGCGCACCGAAACTCATGCCGCTTTGCATGGCTTCAATTACCTTTTCACGCACTGCGGTATGATTATGTCCCAGGATCAACGGTCCCCATGAAGCACAGAAATCGATGAATTGGTTACCGTCAGCATCCCATATAAAGCAGCCCTCGCCTTTTTGTATAAAAAGTGGCGTGCCATGCACCGACTTAAAAGCTCTTACCGGCGAGTTGACCCCGCCAGGAAAATACGTCTTGGATTTTTCATACAGCTCGGCCGATTTCTCCCTGGGAATATCTGCTTTCCCGGAATAGTTTACAGGCACCTCTTCTTCTGATCCTGAAAATATTTTCTTTAGCGACTCTAACATGGTAAGTTATACGTGGTACGTTGTAAGTTCTTCGTACAGTTTCTTATTTATTTTATTAATTATAGCGTTTGTTTAAATCCAGCGGAAACATTCTCCCCTCAACTTTCAACTCTCAACCTTCAGTTCTGAAACCCTTAGGTTGTCAGTCTTTGCTCCTGGTTTCTGGTTCTTTGCTCTAACACTCACATCCACTTATTCTCAAGGATTTCCCTCGCATGATACGTGATAATTACACTTGCCCCAGCCCTGCTAAAGGCATACATATTCTCCATAATAACCTTCTGTTCGTCAATCCACCCTTGTTTTGCAGCAGCTTTAACCATCGAATATTCACCTGAAACGTTATAACAAGCTACAGGAAGATCGGTATTTTGTTTCAAACGATGAATAATATCGAGATATGCGAGCGCCGGTTTAACCATCAATATGTCTGCCCCTTCCTGCTCATCTAATACAGCTTCCCGCATGGTTTCATTTGGGTTCCTGAAATCCATCTGGTAAGCTTTTCGATCGCCCTTGCCCGGAGCAGAATCCGCTGCCTCGCGGAATGGTCCATAGTATGCTGATGCAAACTTAATACTATAGCTCATGATTGCCGTGTTTTCAAAATTGTTTTGGTCAAGCACTTTGCGGATCCCAAGAACACGGCCATCCATCATGTCTGATGGTGCGATCATGTCTGCGCCTGCCTGGGCATGCGCGAGGGCCATTTTCGCCAGAACATCAACAGTTTTGTCATTATGCACATAATCATCATGCATAATGCCGCAATGGCCATGTGTGGTATAAGCGCAGGTACAAACATCTGTAACCACATAAAGATCATTCCCAAAGGCAGACTTCAGTTCGCGCACGGCACTTGCCACCACAGAATTTCTATCGTAAGACGAACTTGCATCTTCTGTTTTCAATTCTCCAACACCGAACAGCAAAACTTTGTTGATTCCAAGCTTCAGGGATTTCTCTACGTCCCGCACCAAAGCATCCGATGTGAAATGGCTTATTCCCGGCATGGCATCAATTCCATGAACAGTATCTTTTCCGGGAATAACAAAATAGGGATAGATGAACATATCCCTGGAGAGCCTCGTCTCGGCAACCATCTCACGCACAATCGGCGATCTTCGTAATCTTCTGGGACGTATTAACATAGGGTCTTTAATATAAATTTATCTCTAAAGACTAAAATCTAGTGCAAAAACTGCTTCGGACAGGCCCATTTCGTCCGGCGAATATGGGAGTGTATATTTAACGGCCATATCGTCAAACTTTTTGCCGGTGGATTTACCGATGCAGATAACCTGCTGTTCAGGTTGAAGCAGGTTGTCTACAAAATAGGACTCGACGTTTGAGGGGCTTGTAAAAATCAGTACATCGGCGTAAGACTGCTCTGCATCCTCTTCCGGGACTGTTTCGTATACCGTCAGCTCAACGATCTTGGTATCAGACGATAAAGCTTTTTGAATAGTTCTTAAAGAGCCCTTAGCGCTCGGGAATAATACATGTGAGCCATTCGCAACCTTTGCAAACTCCTTCGCAATGTCTTTCGTGTCAATTCCCTCTTCTTCCCCATTGAAATGTGCTTGTTTACCAAGATGGCGAAGCGCATCCTCCGAGCCTCTTCCTAAAACTCCGAACTTTGCTTTCTTTGGCAGGTGGGGATTCAGCCTGAAGAAATATTCAATGGCATTTTTACTGCTGAAAAACACCCAGTCTATATTCCTTAGAATATAAGAATCAAGTTTATTTATTGATGGGTATGTCCTGATCAAGGAGCGCCCTTCCACCGTTATACCATGCTTCTCTAGAGCATATCTCAGGTAACTTGACTCTGGAAGCTCGCGGGATATAAATACATTCTTGGGAAACCGGCGCGATGGGTTGAACTTGGACACAATTTTCTCGGCCAGGCCGTTCAGAGTTTTTGATTGCACGAACAACCGATCTGGGAATTCATCGCCTTCATTGGCTTTTGAAGTCCACACCTGGTAAAATGGGCCATCCTTACGGCAATAACAACCGAGCGGCATGTGGCATCCACCATCAAACATGTTCAGGACTTTCCTTTCAAGGCCGATCTGCTCGGCAACGTCAGGATGGTTTAGAGGCTGTAATTTTTCAAACAGCTCCCTGTCGCTTTCGCGGATCTGTATCGCCAGAACACCCTGCGCAGGTGCCGGAATCAATTCCATTGGCTCAAGTTCTTCCACATAGAATTCACTGAGGTCGATATCCAGCCGATGAACCCCAGCCTTCGCAATCATGATTGCATCGTAATCCTCATCTCGTAATTTCTGGATCCTGGTTGGCACGTTGCCTCTCAACTCTTCGATCTCAAGATCGGGACGGACCGCTAAAAGCTGTGCTTTTCTCCGGTTAGATGAAGTTCCCACCATTCCACCGAACTTAACTGAAAGCTTCTGCTGAATATCAACACAATCCTTTAATATAATTAATAGTTCAGAAGGGTCTTCTCGTTCAGATACCGCGGCAATAATTAAACCCGCCGGGTGATTTGTAGGAAGATCTTTATGTGAGTGAACGGCAAGGTCAATCTTTCCCTTCAGAAGCTCATCTTCAAGCTCCTTCGTAAAAAAACCCTTTCCTTCAAGCTTGTCGAAACTCAGGTTTAGGATCTTATCACCCTGAGTCTTGATGATCTTTAATTCAGAATCAATGCCGAGCTTCTCAAGTTCATCCTTTATAAAATTAGCCTGCCATAAAGCAAGATCACTCCCTCTTGTTCCAATGATAATTTTAGATTTTCCAGTAATTCCGGGCAAATGGTCAGGCATGGCGTATTGTTGTTCGGTTTTTTCGAAGAGTAAAATTAACCAAAATGATTGGCATCAATCTGGTATCAGCTATTATTTATAAGGATATCCTTTGCCATAACCATAGGGACGCTGATATATTTTTTTTCCATATAGTTCATCACCTTAGCTAAAACTTCACGGGAATTATCATCCATGCCCTGAATTTCCTGAGCAAAAATGCGATTTATAGCGGCGTCCTTAATTTCCTTAATTTTTTCGGGCACTTCGCGCATAGCAATTTCCACCCGGCGCTGCTTTAGAACAGGCTTAAATTCAAGAATGTTTTGTTCGATAATACGCTCGGCAAAAATCAGCTCTTCGTAGCGCTCCTGCAGGTTACTGTTTGCAATTTCCTGCAAGCCATGTACTTCAATAAAAGTTAAAGGGTTTTTCTCCAGGACTTCGCAGCAAGTATCATTAGGGACTGCAAGGTCTACAATTACTTTTTTAGATGTATCTCCATTCAGGAGAGAGCGATATACATCATTTGTAATGATCGGCTCTGTGGAACTGGTACAAGTAATGATGACATCAAAACCTCCTTTATAATTTTTCAGATCTTCTAAACCAAACGCTTTTCCACCAAGCTCACAGGCAAGTACCTCTGCGTTTGCAAGGGTGCGGTTAAAGATTGCAAAATTGGAATATTTATGTTTCTGGAGATATTTTGAGATATTCTTATTGGTTTCCCCTGCTCCGATGATGAGCACACGTGCATTGGTGCACATTTTAAGCTCGCGAAGCTTGCGGTAGGCTAAAGAGACCACTGAGATAGGCTTGCGTGCGATACCCGTATTCGTATATACTTCTTTGGCAGTCTTTACAACGCGGCTCATGATGAGGCGAAGATAATCTCCTGTGAAACCGGCAGCCCGGCATGTTTCAAAAGCTTTGCGGATCTGAGCCAGGATCTCCTTTTCACCAACAACCAAACTTTCAAGCGAACAGGATATACGAAGCAAATGATTTAGTGCCTCAATATCTTCGTAAACCGAAGCCTGACTTATGAAATTTTCGAGCCGCTCATGCGGGATAGGTAAATTAAGGGCTTTAACGAATTCTTTCACAAACTCATTATCAAGAGTTTGATCTGCCGTAAAAACAAACTCTACGCGATTACACGTACCGATGTAAAAGATCTCAGGAATGTCAAATCGTTCCCTTACATTTTTCAAGCTGCTTCCGAGAGTCTCGTTGCAGATCACAAATTTCCCCAAATCCTTGAGTTCAATGTGCTTGTGAGTAAAGGCGATAACTTTTAAGTATTTCAAGTTTAGCTTATCCTAAGTAAAAACCGGCACAAATGTAATCAATAACGGATTTTGTCTGTGTCACCTGTTTGTAAACACGGATGTTTAGACTGATTATAAATAACTAAGGGGGTCGAACGTTGTACGTTATAAGTCGTTGAGCAACGTACCTAACGAAAAAAAAACTTTTAACTAAAATTTTTCTCCACTTGATAGGTTCCTGTCTCAACATGCAATACGTGAACCCAAACCTATTTTTTCCGCCCAGCAAACGTACAACGTATAACGTACAACGTACCACGTAAAACGTATAACTCCCATAATTCTCAAGAGTAATAAATCACTTTCCTTGCGTATATATTGGTAAGAATCACAAACATCCCCACCATAATCGATACATCCGCCATATTAAAGATCCCTGTTTGAAAGATCGTAAAGTTTAAATGCAGAAAATCGGTAACCGACCCGAACCTGATCCGGTCATAAAGATTGCCGAAACCGCCTCCAATTACAAAACAAAGTCCGACAACTAAACCCCGCGACATGTTTGTCTTTTCGATAAGCAGGTATATACCATACAGCAAAACCAGCAGGGGAAGCAGGTTGAGCAGGAAGAATTTAATAAATAAAGGAAGAGAGCTCCCGAGACTGAGAAAAGCACCCGAGTTTTCAACTTTGGTCAGAGTTAAAAAGTTGTCAATTATTGTTACTGTTTCATGATATTCAATCTTATTTCGCGCAATATTTTTCGTGACCTGATCACAACCGATGTTAAGAAGAATAGTAATAAGAATAAGTGAATTTCGAATGACAGATTTTAATTTCATAACTTGGGTAATCAGTAAACGGTAAACGGTAAACGGTAGTCAGTATCAGTAATCGGTAGTCAGTAATTGGTAATTGGTGCTTGAAATTACGATATGCAAACTTACAACCTAGAACTTATAACTTTAGTACAGCGTTAGTAGAACGTACGACGTAAAACGTATTACTCCCTAAAACGTATTACTCCCTTAATTGTTAACAGTACATGATCATCAGGCAAACATTTACAATCGACGGAGCTGCAGGAAAACCGATCCTGATGGACCTCAACTACAAAACAGGAAACGAACACGCACCGATGGTTGTGTTCGTTCATGGTTTTAAAGGATTTAAAGACTGGGGAAGCCATAATTTAGTCGCTGAGTATTTTGCTGCCCACGGACTCCGCTATCTGAAGTTTAACTTTTCGCATAACGGTACTACCCCGGAAAATCCCTTAGAATTTGTTGACCTGGGGGCTTTTGGCGATAACACATTCACCAAAGAATTCGAAGACCTGGACAAGGTGATCACTTTTGTAAAAAGCGGTGCTGATTTTCCTGCCCCTAAATCCTTAAGCCTGATCGGGCATAGCCGTGGTGGCGGAACAGCAATCATCCAGACGGCTGAAGATGAACGGATAGATAAACTGATCACCTGGGCATCTATCGCCAGGTTCAATAGCTTATGGAAATCGGAAGATGAGGACGAGTGGCGTAAAAAAGGGGTCATTTACAAT
>JBBJNR010000114.1:0-7572 GCA_037719315.1 Daejeonella sp. | reverse complement strand
GACTGCTTTTTAAAACATAAAAATGGCCGGAATTTCTTCCGACCATGACTGGCTCTACCTGCTTTTTTTGTTTATGGCGCTGTCCATCATGCGTAAGCCCTACGCAGCTCCGTTATAGAAGATTGCAATCTCGAACGTAAAATTCCCAAAGTTATGTTCAGCTCTTCGGCAGCCTGCACGTGTGTGTATCCTTTAAAATATACCAGCTCCAAAGCAGACTTCTGATCATTGTTCAAAATCCGGGTCATATCCTTTACTCCTATTAATTCGGGATTGTACGTAGTTTGAAAGGTCATATCAACCTGCTGGGTAACTTCAGAGAGATCTTCACAAACCGAGGAATTTCGATGATTTGAGCTCCGGAGGTAGTCTATTGATAAATTCCGCGCAAGTCTGGCCATCCAGGTGTATAATCTCCCTTTGCTGGAGTCGTATAAGCCAAAAGACTTCCAGATCTTGATAAATGTTTCCTGAAGGATATCCTGGGCCACCTCATCAATAATGACGATCGTTGAGATAACCTTATACAATGAATCAGAATACATCTGATACAGGGCTGACATTGCTGTACCTTCATTGTTCTTCAAACCAGCCACAAGCATATCCTCAGATAAACGAAGCTTTCTGCCTCTTTTCTTAGTGACTGCCTGAATATTTTCGAGTGGTAATACCAGTGACATCATCTTTTTATATTTTGTTTATTAAAATTGATGTCTGAACATGAATTTCAGATGAATTTTAAATATAATACCAAGATGACTCAATCGCAGTTTCGTTAAAAATCAGCTTCAAGTATCTGTATTTAAGCCATTTAACCTTGCATAGCTTAAATAATGTCCTCATCGGGGCCGATCTTTTTTAACATTTTTTAACATAAACTAACCGTATTTGAGGAGTTGCAGGAAGGAATAGTCCGGGATATCCATTCCCATAAACTAATCGCTATCGGTATTGACCACACGGTCATTCCATTCCGGATGAGCCTCAAAGATATGATCAAGCAGGGGCATTTAGTTTCTTTGACATCCCACAACCAGCTCGCATACTTTAAATTATCCAGTTTGGATATCACTGCAAGAGCCACCTGATGAGATTGTCGCTGAGGTCTTGTACTGCCTGAAATTACTGCTATGTTCATAGTTGAAGAAATTTGCTGATGGATTGGGTGAATACGAATAGCGGAGACATTCCATAGATTAAGGTTTCTTGATCTCAACGCGCCGGTTTTGCTGCCGGGCTTCTTCCGTCTGATTAGAGTTAACCGGCATGGATTCACCAAAACCTTTGGCTTCCAAATTTCGCCCATCAATTCCCGCAGTTACCAGGTAACTTTTTACAGCAGTTGCACGGTCAATCGACAATGTCATATTCCGTGTTTCTGTACCCTCAGCAGAAGAATGCCCGTTCAAGGTAAACTTCATACCCGGATATTTTCTTATTTCCCTGACAATTTCATCCAGAACAGGATAAGACGACGTCTTTAAGACAGAGGAATTAAATTCAAACAGGATGTTTTTATAATTAAATGACGGCTGTGCGGCTGCGACCTCCGGGCATCCGCTGTTAGCTGAAGTGCCGGGCTTATCGGGACAGTTGTCTTTAGAATCGGCAAGCCCATCACCATCCCTATCTGTTTCTGCGATAGGGGCAGGCTTAGAAGGTTCCTGTGCGGGCGGGGCCTGGGCCTGGACTGGAACAGGCGGCGCCTGGGTGATCAGCTTTTTAGGCTTGCACGAATAAGTCAAGATAACAGCCATTGCGATGGCTAGAATTGGTAAGCTAATTTTGGATTCTTTCATATACACTTACTTTTGAGGCGATGAAGCCCCCCGAACGGTTTAGCCGGGAGCTGGGATACCTTGTTTAGTTATAAAGCTAGTCTTTAGAGCGCTTCGTTGCAAGACATTCGGCTATTTTAATGCCTGAGTTTTTCAACAGCGAGTGGCGATAGGCCAACTCATCATACAAACCTGCAAATCCAGGGAGTCAACCTGGGGGATAAACGGGAATACGCAGGCGTAAAAATGAAAATCAATTTTAATTTTGCCGCTGGAATCAAAAATGAAACAATAAAATGCTTGCTCTGTATTACTAAAAGCTCCGCGAGAAAGCCTTTAATTTATAAACCTTCAATTCCTTGCATGATCACATTAGCATATTTTACCAAAGACGATTTCGAAACCCTGCTGAATTGGATTCCCAATGAAGAGCTGTTATTAAACTGGGCCGGAACACAGTTCAGGTTTCCGCTTACTGCCAAAAAGCTGGAGGGGTATATTCAGGAAGCTAACGATTTTGACCGCTCGGATAAATTCATCTACAAAGCTGTGGATTCTGAAAGCGGCCAACCAGTTGGACACATCTCCCTCACCGCGGTTAACCGTTATAACCGTTCAGCGCGGATCACCAGGGTGCTTGTCGGCGATATTGCCGCCCGCGGTCAGGGCATCGGCGAACAGATGGTTAATGCCCTCATGAAGATCGGTTTCGAACAGCTGCACTTGCATCGCATGAGCCTGGGAGTATATGACATTAATGAATCTGCAATCAGGTGCTACAGCAAGTGCGGGTTCAACAGGGATGGTGTATTACGTGATATCCAACGACATGGGGACACCTACTGGAGCCTCATGGAAATGAGCATTCTGGAAAATGAGTGGAGAGAGATTCACTCAGGAACCAAAACAAGCGTGGAAGGCGCTCCAGAGCGGGTATAAATTCTGCCCGCTTTATACTTTCTGCTTAGCATCAAAATATTTTTAAATCACTGTTGTGCGGTTAAAGTTTAAAAGGATGCCTGGATTGGGCCGGGTTAGTGTATCAAACACTTGCTTTTTACATGACCATTTATGTCACGGCCAGCTGGCAATCCCTGCCAAATCTTCACCTTTCCGGACTGAAACCCAGGAAAAATCCGGCATTTATTTTTATGGATTAAACCGCGTTTTTATACCACATCATAATATAGTCTAAAAAAGGCCTTTTGTTAGGGTCTTCCAGGGCTCTTGTTTGGGTAAAAGTGCATTTTTGGTACCTGGAACCCAATAATAGCCTAACAAGACCCCTTCCAGAACCCTTCTAAGCCCTAACGTGGTACGACAGACCCAAAGACTCTTCGGATGTAGAAATTCTTTCAGCGTCTTACTTACAGTTTTCTCATATTAATTAAAATAAGGCCTTCTGGGACGAGTTCTCAGTCAGGATAGACATTGATACCACAGGGCAAAAAACCCCGCAAATTTAACCTTATTCTTATCGGGGTATTTAACGAGTGTTCCTGTCGGTTTTGCAAGGCATTTACCTGAAGAAGTTTATTAAGTATTCCTGGTTCCCGATCCGCGTGTGAATGAGCCTTACTGTACTGCTTTACTGATGAAGGTAAATCTGGCTTAGTGTATTTTTAATTGTAAAAAAAGAAGCAGGATTACCGGCCTCCCGGTAACGGAGTATTCCTCCCGCTCTGTCAGCCGCTTGAAGAATTACTCCTGTTCAATGACAAAGCTGCTAAGCTGTACAAACTGCTGCACCCTTTCCGCAATTTCTTTCTTTGTAAGATTTTTGATCCGCTCGGTTCCGAACTGCTCCACGCAGAACGAAGCCAGGGCTGATCCGAAAATGATCGCATTTTTCATATTGGTGAAGTTTACCGTTCCAACTTGCGCCAGGTATCCAATGAAGCCCCCTGCGAACGTATCTCCGGCCCCTGTCGGATCAAACACTTCGGCCAATGGAAGAGCAGGGGTAGAAAATACAAGGTCCTCGTGGAACAACAAGGCTCCATGCTCACCTTTTTTGATGATCAGGTATTTCGGGCCCATGGACAGGATTTTTTTGGCCGCTTTTACTAAAGAATACTCACCTGAGAGCTGGCGGGCCTCTTCGTCGTTGATGGTCAGCACATCTATATTTTTGATCACAGACAGCAGGTCATCAAGGGCGATGTCCATCCAGAAATTCATGGTATCCAAAACGATCAGTTTCGGGCGCTTTTTCAGGCGGTCGATCACCGTTTGCTGAACCTGCGGAGTCAGGTTACCCAGCATCAGGTATTCGCAGTCCTGGTAGCTTTCCGGTATGATCGGGTCGAAATCAGACAGCACATTCAACTCGGTAATGAGCGTATCGCGACTGTTCATATCATTATGGTACTTGCCCGACCAAAAAAAAGACTTCTCTCCCTTTTTGATCTGCAAACCTTCAGTATCAATGCCGTGATCGTTAAAACTCCGAATATCTTCCTGGTGGAAGTCTTCACCCACCACACCGACAATCTTTACGTTCTTATAAAAATAAGAAGCAGCCAGGCTGGCATAGGTGGCCGCGCCGCCCACAATTTTATCTGTTTTTCCGAAAGGAGTTTCAATTGCATCGAAGGCAACCGTACCAATAATAATTAAGCTCATAGTTAATTTAAAAAAATTTGATGCAAATATTGCATTAATAATTTAAAATCCCGAATATTGCACTCCCGAAAGCGCAGTCCCTGCGCAGGTAGGGAGATAAACCAGAGATCATGAAATTGATCGAAAAGATTCCCGAGTAGCTCAGCTGGTTAGAGCATCTGACTGTTAATCAGAGGGTCACTGGTTCGAGCCCAGTCTCGGGAGCCAGAATGGGCAGCGTGAAATGGCTTTCACCTGCCCTTCTTTTTTTGCAATCCAACTTGCTGTTAATCTGATAGATAAGTTGGAATAAAAAGCCGACTTTGGCGGTTCGATCTTTCAAATTTTCAAACGTGAATTTTTCGGGGAACATCGAACCAATTATTCGCCTTTGAATACTAATATCTGATTCCCAATATATTACATCAAGTTTGGTCAGTTTGCTAATTGCCTTGTCTAAAATCCCTTCCACATCCGAAAGCTCCATGAGGTTTACTGGTATATCAGAAAGCTTCGCTTCCAATATGACAATCCTATTTTCGGCTTCTGATTTAATTGTCCTATAGTCAGTACCGTCAATATCTCCCGATAATAATAGTTCTCTGCCTTGTGTGATACGATTATTGAGATCAGTTATTTCAGTAATATATTTAGACTTATCTTCTCTTTCATTTTTTGTAACCCCTTCAAAGCTATCCATGATGGCTATTTTGAAATGAGCAGCAGATACATCATTCAGAACATACTCTTGTAGTTCGTTTAAAAATAACTCATTGACCATTTCTGCTTTCGTCCTGTATCCGCAAGCTGATGAACAATGATAATAGTAATAATAACCATTTCGGCCTTTGGACGCACTTGAAGTTAGTGTACGAGTGCATCTTGAACATTTTAGAAACCCCCTCAATGGCATCATACTATGTGATGCTATAGTTGTTTTGATTTTCCTTTTTTTGCCATCAAGTATATCCTGTATCTCATAAAACAGTGATTCCGAAATAAGAGGCGAGTGTAAGCCTTTTACTAAATGGCTCTTTTCATCCTTAAACTGTACAATAAAAATTTTTCCGCAATAAACCGGATTACGGATTGCCTGTAAGAAGCGGTTCTTGTTACAAGCTAAACCTAAATCCTTTGCTCGTTTATAGATTTGTTCGGTAGAGTATTTATCCAAGGCTATTTCATGAAAGGCCCACTTCATAATACGGGCTTGTAAATCATTAGGCGCTATGTATTTTTTACCTTCAGGGTTGCTTCTATTTATATATCCAATTGGTGCAAGAGAAGTCCATCGGCCTTCTTTTCTTGCTCTTCTCATACCGTAAAAGGTATTTAATGCCCTGCGGTCGTTCTCAATTTCAGGAGCAGTCAGGTAGATGGCGAGCATCATTTTGTTTTCAGGAACAGACATATCCAAAGGCTGTTCAATCGCTTGTGGATCGATTCCCAAGCTTTTCAGCATATTGATCATTTGATAGGCGTCAGGAGCATTTCTGCTGAATCGGTCCCATTTGGTAAATAAAACATAATCAGTACGTTTTTTAAACTGTTTGAGATAAGCCAGGAGCTTTTGCCATTCAGGACGAATAAATGTTTTTGCAGAATGATCTTCAAAAATCACCTTTCTGACAGTTATTGTGTTTTGCTCGCAGTATCTCTTTAATACCTCCTCCTGGCTACGTTGAGAGTAGCCTTTATCGGCCTGTTCATCCGTGCTTACCCGTATATATAAGTCTGCCGTTTTCATTTTATAAAGTTCTGATTAACAACTAATTTAGCTAAAAAATATAATAAATCCAAGTATTTTTCAGCATCTTTTATTGATAATTCAACGCCTTTTTTATTGAAATCATCTATAACCATTTGAGGGGTTAAGCTTCGCCTTATATCGGTGAATGGATTCATATCTTACCTTTCTGATAGTCAAAAAGCAAAACTGCCAACTGATAGGTTTGGAGACCCGCAAGGAAGGGGGAACGTACGGAAAATATATTGGTATTCTAAGATGTGAGTTGTCACGACATTGGGAAAAAGGTCATTAGCCGCCCATTATCTATTCTTAATGTATAATAGTTTCCATTAAAGTAATAACCCTGATCTCCATATTTGTCATATTGCCATTCATTTGAAAGAGATGACTCTATTTCATTTTGAAGACTTTTTAGGATCAGGCAAACAAGTCGTCTGATATCCTTATACGAATACTGAAAATGCGTTCCTTTATAAGTTGAGAAATTTATAAAGTAATCGACGTAATGTCGGCCATAGATGTGAATAAAGCGTTCCTCATCCCAATAAATGGGATATTGTGTTACATGTTCAGTTAGCGTTTCATCTTTAAAAGATAAAAGAACCATCTGAGTGTTTCGATACTCGTTGGGATGGTCTTTTTTAAATTTGTCAAAGACTTGATCTGTAATACCTAAGTCCTTTTTAAGAATCTCTAACCTTCGATCCCCTCGCATCTTTAAGATGGTGTTAAAGTGTCCTTTTTGGGTTGCGTCAAGCAAATTCTGATGCAATCTTTAACTCCTTTTTTTCTATAGGCAACTTCATTAGGATCATGATTAAAAGTCGATATAGAATATATCTCACTTGCAAGAAACCCCTCTGTTTTCAATTGTTTAACTTTTGGAGTATCCTTACCAATTGTGTCAATTAAAATCTTCCCATCCGTTCTATTATAGTGTTCAACAGAAATAGCTTCAGTGAGGGCGTTTCTAAGTTTTCTTCCATAGATTAAATGGCCATGCACCTCATCCCCATATATTGTATAGGCATCGCTTGACCTGTAAAAATTGATAATTACATACTTATCATATTGACCTACTAACCGAAAGATATCTTCAACTGAAAATAAAAGCTTTTCGGCTTGCCGTTTCCTAATTTCCAACCGAACAGCTTCCGCTAAATAAGAGAAGTATAGCAATCTACCTCCAAGATCCTTGAAATTAAGTGAATTAATATCCGGCTCCTTTTCCATCTGTTCGGTAACATTATTTTGTTGTTCCTCGAAAGAGAGATAAAGTAAGTGAAGGCCGTTTAAATCATATCCGGAAAAATCCATCTTTGAGAAGCTTAATACCTAAATGTTAAGAGTGTAAATTTACGATAACTAACCTATGTGATATTCTTTTTCCCGCACCTTCCCCCATACTTGCGTCTCCCTAATTTTTCAGCCCGCCACCTT
>JBBJNR010000040.1:0-33435 GCA_037719315.1 Daejeonella sp. | reverse complement strand
ACAAATCTGAAAAACCGGCTCGGATCTTACAAGATGCAGTTGCCTGAATGCTTACTCTGTTTTTGCAATCTGCTTGAAAAGGATATCTATTACGCCCATGCCAAAAAATACCAGTACCGGATAGAGCCAATAAGAGGAGGAGTTTTTCTCCTGCTTTTGCCAGGGAACCGAACATACTATTGCTAAGAAAGCAATTAAAATACCCGCGATCTTGATAGCAGAATGATCTTCGCCGAATAATAAAAAAGCAGCTAATACAGGTATAAACAAAGACAAGCGCTGAGCCACATCTGTTCTGACGATACCCGTATATCGAACTGATAATGCCAGGATCACAAACAAGGAGGGGAGCAGTATCCCCAGGACAATGTAGACAGGATAAAGCGTGTCATTAACATTAGGCAACTTAGGATCGAAAAAAAACCATGTCAGAACCGCTGCTATGGAGTAGTTCCAGGCAATTGCCTGCCTGGTATCAATTTGGTACCGTCTGGCAAGTTTCAATAGAACTGAAACGAATACACTGCAGCAAATACTTAGTAAAATATAGATCATACTATATGTCTTTCTCCCATATTTCGAGAATGTCAGTTCCGACGTGTAATTTTTCAATGAGGTTACCGTTCAAAACCGGTGCGGCAATCCCACTTTCCCATATTTGTTCGCCTGTGAATACTCGTGCCTCATCCCACAAACCTGCAGTGATGAATAAATTCAGCATTTTGGCACCTCCCTCTATAATCATAGACTGAACATCCATCAGGTACAACTGATAGCAGATTAACTGCGGAAGAAGATTGTCGAAATCTTCAAGCTCCAGGTATTTGATCTTACCCTTGAGCTCGGTTTTTATAGCATTAAAGATGATGGTGTCCTGGCTTTGATCGAAAATATTGAGACTTTCAGGGAGTTCCAGGTTTCTATCAATTATTATTCTGACAGGGTGCTTACCGCTCCATTCGCGAACGTTTAATTGCGGATTATCAGCTAAAGCTGTATTCTTTCCGATCAGAACGGCGTCTTCCTCGCTTCTCCAGCGATGAACGAGTTGCCTGGATAAAGATGATGTGATCCATTTCTGACTTCCATCCGCAGGCGCTAGAAATTTATCCTGGGTTTGGGCCCACTTAAGAATGATGTACGGTCTTTGCTTCTGAACGCGGGTAAAAAATCGTTTGTTTAACGATACGCATTTCTCTGTCAAAATGCTTTCAATGACATCAATGCCGGCCGTTTTTAATTTTTCAATGCCTTTCCCGTTTACATGTTCAAAAGGATCCCTGCATCCTACAACAACTCTGGGTATTTGATTATTAATGATCAGATCGGTGCAGGGCGGAGTTTTCCCAAAATGAGCACAGGGCTCAAGGCTGACATAAATTGTAGACCGCTTTAAAAGCTCTTTAGCATCAGGAAACAGGTCGAAAACGTTCTTTACAGCGTTCACTTCAGCATGAGATTCCCCGTAATTAGCATGGTATCCCTCACCAATGATACGGTCATCACATACAATTACGGCACCTACCATCGGATTGGGGCTAACTGAACCGATGCCCATCATAGCAAGTTCAATACAGCGTTCCATAAATGGTTGGTGTTGTAACATGGTGCAAAAGTAATTAGATATTAATAATACGAGCTGTTCTTAATTATTTATCATTCATTTGAGTTTGCGCATAAAACTGAAAAATCCAATATCAATAGTTTACTTTGCCGTATGACGATTGCCAGCATTGCAAAAATAATAAGCGAAGATCTGACTGGGACCTATGGAGCCGAGGAGGCCTCAAGTATTGCATGGCTGGCTATTGGCTTCGTTTGCAAAATAAACAGAACTGAATATCTGAACGCCAAACACAGAGATCTTTGCGAACAAGAGCTACTCATCTTTCAGAAGATCCTCCTTGACCTGAAAAAGGGGATCCCCGTGCAATATGTTCTGGGAGAAACAGAGTTTTACGGTTCAGTTTTTAAGGTAAATCCTTCCGTTCTCATTCCGAGACCGGAGACCGAAGAACTTGTCGACTGGATTTTGAAGGATTTTAAACAACAGGAGAAGAACAATATTTTAAAAATACTTGACATTGGAACAGGCAGCGGATGTATACCCATTACCCTTAAAAAATATCTGCCCGACGCTGAAATCTCTGCTATAGATATCTCAAGCCACGCATTAACTACAGCAGAGGAAAACGCGATTCTCAACAATACTGAAATTAATTTCATGCTTGAAGATATCTTAAGTCCCGAATCTTCAGCACGTCAGTATTCAGTTATCGTCAGCAATCCGCCCTATGTTACCTTGGGCGAAAAAGAAAATATGCATACAAATGTTATAGACTACGAACCTCATCTAGCATTATTTGTCCCCGATAAAGATCCTCTTATCTTTTACAATGCCATTGCCCAATATGCATTTGTTCATCTTCAGCCCGGAGGCCTGTTATATTTAGAAATAAATGAAAACCTCGGTTCAGAAACTGTTAAGCTACTGCAAAACAGTGGTTTTAGGAACCTTGAATTAAGAAAGGATCTCAGGGATAAAGATAGAATGATTAAAGCCAGCCTATAAAAACTTACAATTTTAACCTTTACAAATTACATTACATCCACATGGTATCATCCTTCGAAGCCTCGCTCGGGCAACTATCTGTTCATAGAATTGGAAATAAAGCACAAAACGAATTCTATAGTTTATCTGATAGACCCCTTCAAATTGAGGATGATATGCTGCGTAAATTATTGATACAATATTTCCTGTCTCCCTTCGAAAAAGAGAACGAAGTTTTCAGATTTATGCATTCAAGCGGCGACTTAAACTTAAATGAATTATTTCATTTTAGTTCTGGGATGTTCGCTGAGCCTGCTAACTTTCATGAACTGACCGGTCAGATAACCAAACATCTGTTTGATATCTCCAGTCACCCGAAAATTAAATCAGGAGAGCTGTATTTCGCCCGGTTCAAAGATCTTCAGCTGGAGGGAGAATTGACAGATGCCATTGGAATATTTAAATCAGAAACTAAAGAGACCTACTTAAAGGTTAATCCCGCTCATGGCGGATTCGATCTCAGTTATGAGAAAAATGGGATCAATATTCAGAAGCTGGATAAAGGATGCCTGATATTTAATACAGAAAAGGAAGAAGGATATAAGGTGATGATTATTGACCAAACAAACCGGAATGATGCTGCCTACTGGAAAGATGACTTCCTCAAATTGAAGGTAAGAAATGATAGTTTCAATAAAACTAACAACACATTAAATGTATGCAAGAGTTTTATTACAAATAAAATAGATGAGAACTTCGAAATCTCAAAAGCCGACAAGATAGACTTACTCAATAAGTCCATGAAATATTTTAAGGAAAAGGATAGCTTCGATATGGATGAGTTCTCAGATGAAGTTATAGGAAATCCTAAGGCTATCGCATCTTTCAAAAATTTCAGCAAAGAGTACAGCGATGAGTTTGATGCAGGCCTGGAGCATTCTTTTGATATTTCAAAAGCAGCCGTGAAAAAGCAAGCCCGTGTTTTCAAAAGCATCCTCAAGCTTGATAAGAATTTCCACATTTATATTCACGGTAACAAGGAACTTATTGAAAAGGGGTTCGATGAAGATAAATCCATGAACTATTATAAGGTATACTTCAGGGAAGAGCAATAAGCTTTAATTTAACTTCTGGGATGGTATTGAACAATGGTTTCCCGGAGATAATCCCTGTCGAGGTGGGTATAGATTTCGGTTGTCGTGATACTTTCATGCCCAAGCATTTCCTGCACGGCCCTGAGATCGGCACCTCCTTCAATTAAATGAGTGGCGAAAGAATGCCTGAAGGTATGAGGACTGATATTTTTGGATATACCTGCTTTTTTAGCAAGTTCCTTAATGATGAGGAAAACCATTATCCTTGACAAAGGACTACCACGCCGGTTCAGGAATGCAAAATCCTCTTTTCCGGTTTTAATTTTAATGTGTACCCTGATCTCATTCAGGTACATCCGCAGAAATTTAATGGCCTCAGATCCGATAGGTACCAGTCTTTCTTTGTTTCCCTTTCCAACGATCTTAATAAACTCGATATCCAGGTGAAGGTTGGAGATCTTGAGGCCAGTGAGTTCCGAAACACGTAAACCGCAGCCATACAGTGTTTCAAGCATCGCTTTATTGCGCATTCCTTCGGGCCTTGAGAGGTCTATGCCCTCCAGAAGCTTGTTAATCTCCAGAATATTAAGAGTGTCCGGAAGTTTTCTGCTCATTTTTGGACTCTCCAGCAGGGCAGAAGGGTCCGTATCGATCATGCGCTCAAGAACCATATACTTAAAAAACGCTTTAAGCCCCGAAAGGACACGGGCCTGAGTGGAAGGGATCATCCCTAATTCATTTACCCAAACCAGGAAATCTTTCAGGTCTTTCGTACTAACTTTAGAAGGATCAATTTCTTTGGACCTGTGCATGAAAAACTGGATAAGCTTGTCTACATCATGCAAATATGCTTCAATGGTATTGGCTGATAGGGAACGCTCCAGTCTTAAATATGATTTAAAGCCCCGAAGGCTTGATTGCCAGTCCAAATTATTTTCTAAGTTTGATTAATGAAAGGGGATTAAACTTATTCATAATTTAATGAAACCATCATGATTTTGCCAAAACCCGCAGGGGGTATAATTATTAAATCATGATCGCTTCATCACCTTTAAAAAGCAAAAATAATCGGATGAAAATACAGATAATTAACGGACCAAATTTAAACTTACTAGGCGTACGTGAGAAATCTATTTATGGCGACAGTAGCTTTGAAAATTATCTCGAGCAATTGAGAGCCAAATATAGCATCATAGAACTAGAATACTTTCAGAGTAACGTAGAGGGTGAGATTATTAACAAACTGCATGAAGTAGGTTTCAGTTATGATGGGATCATTCTCAATGGGGGCGCTTACACCCACACTTCGATAGGGATAGCCGATGCAATTGCCGGAATAAGCACAACAGTTGTTGAAGTTCATATTTCCAATATCTATGCTCGTGAGGAATTCAGGCATATATCTCTTTCGGGCAAAAATTGCAGGGGTGTGTTGACCGGATTTGGCCTGGACGGGTACAGGCTAGCGCTGGAAAGCTTTTTGTAAACTTGAAAAGGCCTTCCTTTTCAGGACGAAATATTGCCATACAATGCTTCGTTTATATGTTCCCGCTGCATTAAACTTCAATTTGTCAATAATCCGGGCTTTTTTCGCATTGCTGAACACATGACTGAAAAAATAGAAATGAGCTTTGCTGATTGATTTTGCATTTTCGATCTTTCCATCCAGCAAAAACCTGATCAAAGCAAGAAAATCAAGCCAAAATCGTACGAAGATTGTTAAAACTGCCTGAAGAAAGGGGAGGTTCTTTTGAAGCAATACCAGGTTATTTCTGAAGTTCAGGTAGGTTTTAAAAGGACTTTCCGCACTTAAAGTACCTCCGCCAAGATGGTAAACCTTCGATTCGGCGCAGTACATTATTTTATATCCTTTATTTTTCAGACGCCAGCAGAGATCGATCTCCTCCATATGGGCGAAGAAGTCTCCATCCAGACCTTCTACCTCAAGCCATTTCGCTCTTTTTATGAATAAAGCCGCTCCTGAAGCCCAGAATACCTCAGAAGAAATATCGTATTGACGCTGATCTTTTTCTATGGTATCAAAAATACGTCCCCTGCAAAATGGGTATCCAAAAATATCAATGAAACCGCCTGCCGCGCCAGCATATTCGAACATAGTCTTATCTTTACAGGATAATATTTTAGGCTGGGCAGCCGCTATCAGGGAATCGCTTTCCATGAGTTTTATCACCGGTTCTACCCAGTCGGGCGGAACCTCTACATCAGAATTCAGTAACACAAAATAATCACTTTCGATTTGATCCAGAACTTTGTTGTATCCCCCGGCAAAGCCGTAATTCTGCTCGTTAACAATAACCATCACCTGGGGGTAGTTTTCGGCTAAAAATTCGACAGAACCATCAGTGGAGGCATTGTCACCTACTATAATATCGAGATTTGGATAACTGCTTGCACATACCGACGGTAGAAATTCCTTCAGATAGTTTACTCCGTTCCAGTTAAGGATCACAACACTAACACTTGGATGGCCGGTCATATTTTAAAATCTTCAGGTTTAAACTTCCATCGCCTGTGAGACCATAACCAATATTCAGGTTTTTCCCGGATCAGGTTTTCAAGCTCCAGCGTGTGCGCTTGTGTGATCTCGAATTCTGATGTCTCTTTCGGAAACTCTATCAACGGTTTAACTACACTTTTATAATAACCTCTTTTAATGCGATTTATACTGAAGTAAATAACTGCATAATTTGAGCGTACGGCTATTTTTTCAACGCCAAGGAATACGGCGGTCGGCTGATTTAGAAACGAGGTAAAGTATTGGGACTCTTCATATGCGGGCGTCTGGTCACCCACTAAAACCAGTACATGGGCCTGCTTTTTATATTCCGCAAGTTTTCGGAGGGTCATTTTCATAGGAACCATAACTGCTCCGAACCTGGATCTGACAGCATTTATTGTGTGGTCGAATTGTTTTCCTGAAAGCGGCTTGTAAACCACTAAAACGTCTTCGTTAAGCTCAGATGGTATCGATAAGGGCCCCCATTCCCAATTACCATAATGTCCCGACACGGCGATAACAGATCTTCCATTTTCAAGGTAATTCTTAATAAGATCCAGATTTTCAAACTGATAGCGCTTTTTCAGTTCCGCCGGGCTTATAGAAATGCTTTTTATCGATTCAAGCATCATGTCGGCCAGGAAGCTATAAAAGCGCTTTTCGATGCCTGTAAGTTCTTCATCAGATTTTTCAGGGAATGCATTAGCCAGATTAGTCTGCACCACATTTCTGCGATATCTGAAAACATAATAAAGAAAAAAGTAAAGCAGGTCGGAAATTAAATAAAGCAGCCAGAAGGGGAGAAGGGAAATGATTTTCAATAGAAATGCAACTATCAGGAATACAGCTTTATTCATTTGATACAAATTGTAGTCGCCTTACACCTCACCGACCTTCTGATTGACAACATTCTTCGCTCCATGGCTTTAATTTACTAATTTCGGCAACCGGATCACAAACTTAACCTATACGATGGAAAAAGGCGCTATTTTCCCTTTATTTTATCTTCCGCCAATTGATTATTTCAGTAAACTGGTTGAACATAAAACAGGGGTTATTCTGGAGAATGCGGAGCATTTTCAAAAACAGACTTTCAGGAACCGCGCATCGATTCATTCTCCAAACGGGAGACTCGATCTGATAGTTCCCGTGGTTAGAGGTTCAAAAAACCACACAAAAATAAAAGATGTGAAGATAAGTTACGACTTTAACTGGCAGCGCCTGCATTGGATGAGCTTGCAAACCTGTTACAGAAGCTCAGCCTATTTTGAATTTTATGAGGACGATCTTGCCATATTCTACGAGAAAAAATGGGACTTTCTATTCGATTATAATGAACAATTTCTCTCCCTGTTACTGCGGTTTCTTAAAGTGAACATCCACTATCAATACACGAACGATTTTGAAAAGGAATATGCAGAATCGTTCGATTTCAGGAACAGCATTCATCCTAAACAATCTCCTTCAACCGATGTCGAAATATATTTCCAGGTTTTTGAAGAAAGAAACGGCTTTTTACCTAATTTGAGTATCGTCGACCTGCTCTTCAACCAGGGTCCGCAAAGTTATAAGTATCTTTAACAATGGCTAAAATACGACGCATCCGGTTAAAATCTAAGACCTATGTACCAGTGCCGGGTGTTAGTCCGGGGGCTATTCAGTTATATGAGGGAGCTTTAAAACCTAAGATAACTGCGTATTCTTACAGCGAGACTGTTTATCATTGCGAAACTATAGATTCTCTTGCCGATCTGGACAAACATTTAAAAAACTATGCTGCGCTAACCCATTGGATCGATATACGCGGTATTGGCGATTTATCACTTTTTGAATACCTGGAGAAAAAAATCAAAATTCACAAGCTCGTCCTCGAAGATATCGCAAATATTCAGCAGCGCCCTAAAGTTGATGAATACGATAACTACCTGTTTGCAGTAAGCCGCATGCTTTATGTTAATTCAGACCTTGAAATTGAGAATGAGCAGATGTCTTTTATACTTTTGCCGAAGATTTTAATCAGCTTCCAGGAAAACTATACAGAAGCCGTAGAGCCTGTGATCCACAGGCTTCGGGCCGGAAAAGGCCATATACGTATTGGAGGTACATCCTATATGCTGTATTCACTAATGGATATAATAGTGGATAATTACTTCACGCTGATCTACAAATTGGGGGATGAACTCGAAACGATAGAGGAACTGCTCTATCGTAAGCCCGATAAAACTTTAATGTATCAAACCCAATCGATTAAACGGGCCATGATTATGATTCGGAGGGCTGCCTGGCCTGAAAGAGATAAGATTAACGATATGATCCGGAGCGAATCAAAGCTCATTCATAAGATCACAAAAACATTTCTCAAAGACACCTATGATCATTGTATGCAGGTAATTGACCTCGTTGAAAGTTATAAAGATGTGACAACCAGTTTAATTGATATGAATTTGTCATTTATCAGTAACCGGATGAATGAGATCATGAAAGTGCTTACTATTATATCGTCCATTTTTATTCCTCTTACTTTCATTGCCGGAGTTTATGGGATGAATTTTGCTTATGAAGATCCGGAAACCGGAAAGATCTTAAAGCATAATATGCCGGAGCTTTATTCTGAAAATGGGTATATCTATACGATGGCAGTTATGTTACTTATTGCAGTGGTTCAAATGATCTATTTTTGGAGAAAAGGATGGCTTACTAGTAAGTAAGGTGTAGGCAGGTTTCAAGACAAAGTGCCCAGTTCTCATCTGTAATCGCTACTTTTAACAAATGCAATCTTTTGAACTGGATAAATCGGATATACTCAAGATCAGGCGGGCGCTTGAGGAAGACGACTCTGCGCTGAAAGAACTGGTAGCCGAATATCACCCATCGGAGATCGCTATACTTTTCGAAAGCCTTTCCCAGGAGTCTCGGGAACGGATCATCAGCATTTTACCCGCCGAAATAGCTTCAGAAATTATTTCGGAAATGGATTCCGAATTCCATCCTGAACGTCTGCTCGAAAACCTTCATCCCGAACGACGTTCGGAGATACTAGAAGAACTAGACTATGACGATGCGGCTGATATTATCAGCCAGCTTCCGGAAGAACAACAACAGGAAATACTGAAGGAACTCGATGAAGAGGATGCATCCAATATCCGTTCTCTTTTAAAATACGATGATGATACCGCGGGTGGTTTAATGAACACCCAGGTGATCAAGATAAGTCAGGATCTGTTAAAAAAGGATGCTTTGGAGCTGATCATCAGGCAGTCGGAAGAAATGGAAGAGTTTTACACCATAAATGTAATTGATGATCACAATACGCTAAGAGGAATCGTCTCTTTAAAAGACATTATCAAAGCCCGTAACAATGTCCGCATTCAGGAACTAATCAAATCGGATTTCGTTTATGTTAAGGCAGACACCGATCAGGAAGAAGTAGCTAAGCTCATTTCCCAGTATAACCTGACTAGTATTCCAGTTGTCGATGATGAAATGCACCTTTTAGGCCGTATTACATTCGATGATGTGATCGACGTAATGCAGGAAGAGAACACGGAGGACATCTTAAAGATCTCGGGGGTGTCAGAGGATGAAGAACTAGCCGGAAACTGGAAAGAGGCTGTTAAAAGCCGATTGCCGTGGTTGATTTTAAATCTGGGCACGGCCTTTCTTGCAGCTTCGGTGATACGGTATTTTGATAGCTCCATCGCAAGAATGGGGATACTGGCAGGCTACATGGTGATGATAGCTGGAATGGGAGGGAATGCGGCAACGCAGGCGCTGGCTGTTACCGTAAGACGTATCTCGCTGACTGACCTTACAGATAATCAAGCCTACAGAACTGTTTTAAAAGAGTTTACTGTAGGGTTGATCAACGGAGCCAGTATTGGATTCATTATTTTTATTTTTGCTATCTTTTATGATGGTAACCCTATGCTTGGACTGGTCATTTTTGTGTCCATGACCGGCAATCTTATCATAGCAGGAATGGCAGGATCATCCATCCCATTAATTTTAAAGAGGGTAGGGATAGACCCAGCAATCGCCTCATCTATCATCATCACTACCTTTACCGACGTATTTGGATTTCTTTTGTTATTAGGATTAGCGAGTAAATTGTTGCTATAGCCGTGGCATCCCAGATATTTCCATGTTCAAGGTGAAGTTTTTATCTTAAATTTGTTTTAACTGTATAAGGGAAGACCTAATCATATGACTGAGATCAGAAACAACTGGACAAAAGAAGAAATAGCTGAAATTTACCATAGTCCTTTACTTGATTTAATATACCGCGCTGCAACGGTTCATCGCGAAAATAAAGATTATTCGGAAGTTCAGATCAGCAGTCTGTTGTCCATAAAAACAGGTGGTTGTCCCGAGGACTGCGCATATTGCCCTCAGGCTGCCAGGTTTCATACTGATCTTGAAGTACAGGCCCTCATGTCTGTTGACCAGGTTACAGATGCTGCGCAGAAAGCAAAAGCTGCAGGCGCTTCGCGTCTGTGTATGGGCGCAGCATGGCGCGAGGTAAGGGACAACCGTGATTTCGACCGTGTAATAGATATGGTGAAGTCCGTCAATTCCCTGGATATGGAAGTATGCTGTACCCTGGGCATGCTAACAGAATCACAGGCTCAGCGGCTTGCAGATGCCGGACTTTACGCATATAATCACAACCTTGATACTTCGGAGGATGACTATAAACGGATTATCACGACCCGGACATATGACGACCGCTTGAAAACAATCGATAATGCCCGTAAAGCAAAATTAACAGTCTGCAGCGGAGGAATTATTGGATTAGGTGAAACCATTCAAGACAGGATTTCTATGCTGAAAACCCTGTCAACTATGATTCGACATCCCGAATCTGTTCCCATAAACGCTCTTGTTCCGGTTAAAGGTACACCATTGGCTGACCAGCCTCGTGTACCGATATGGGATATGATCAGAATGATCGCTACCGCACGAATAATTATGCCTAAAACGGTGGTACGTTTATCTGCGGGAAGAACGGAAATGAGCCTTACAGATCAGGCATTTTGCTTCATGGCGGGTGCTAACTCTATTTTCGCTGGTGATAAATTGCTAACAACACCTAATCCTGCATTTAATGAGGATATGGAAATGTTTACTTTATTAGGTCTCAAGCCCAGGGAAGCATTTAAAAATGGGCGTCCAGTAATAAAGGTTGAGGAAGAGGCTGTGTGAATTTGTCCGCTTAGGATCTAGGTTGTTTCAAATTGCCCTGAACAACCAGATCAATAGCTGAAGAAAGAATTATTCGGGACTTATTTTATGTATATCCATCACCACTTTATTAATATATTCTAACTGTTCTGATAGAAGTTCCTGTTCATTTGTCTTCGTTTTACTTATTTTATCATCCGGAATAGTTAGATCAGATTCTTTAAAGTCAGGAGCGCCCATCTTTTTAATAACTTCGGCTAGCGTGTATAAGGATTTCCGCACTAATTTAATATGATGTTCGTTCGTAGCGGGTTTGTCGGTTTGCTGCAGATTTGTTATTAAGGTAGCAACATATGAAGAGAGCATATGATTGAAGACGACAAATTTGTGGATCTCTTTATTATTCTGCTGTTTACTCTTTGGTTCAGACAGCATCCTCTGAAAAGCACTTCCCAAGTTTGCCGAACTGACATAAACATCCTTCCTGGCTAATTTATATGTGGTTATATCCAGTTGCTTCCCGACCAGTTCATCTGCCACCTGGAGCAAATAATGATAGTTAGCAATGAGTGCTTCACGCATAAATTTTCTCAACTGATTGAATTCCCAATTTGGTAGAACGATGAAGCTGGCAGCTAATGCGATAAACGACCCCACAAAAGTATCAATTATACGCTCCTGGGCAATATTCAGGTTGTTCTCTCCTAAAAAGCTAAAGAGAATAAGTGTGTAGGGAGTCATAAACAACACACTTACAATGTAATTAAGACGCTGAAAGCTATATGTCCCAACCATAAACAAAAGCAGGAAAATGAACAACACGGTTTGATCCCGAACATATATCAGAATAAATGCCCCTGCCAGTCCGCCGCAAAGAGTACCGATTAAGCGTTGAATATTTCTTTGTTTTGTGAGACTGTACGCCGGTTTCAGAATCACCAGAATTGTCAGCAATATCCAGTAGCTATGATGCCCGAAAGGAAATAGTTTAGAAACGAGGAACCCGATCAGGCACATCAAGGCAACCCGTACGGAATGTCTGAATATGGAGGAGTTTGAGGTGAGATTATCCATTAATATCTTCAGGTCAAAATCCTGGTGCGAAACAAACTTAGTAAGATCTTCGGGGCTCCTGATGCTAACTGCAGAAAGTTGAGGATTATCGTAATAACTGTATATTTTCCTCACCCGACTAGCCATGTTACGGATGTTGATGAGGATCTTCTTTAGCACCAGATTATTTACTTCCAGCTCATCCAGCTTATCAATGCTCAGTTTTAGGTTTTCCAGCTCAGCTTTGTAATGATGCAATCGGTCTGGCTTATCATTACTTATTACATAATAACTTAGATTCTCCAGTTCTTCGCTAAACTTTACGATCACCTCCTTGAAACCATTCAACACTTCAGTCTTACCGTACGCATTGCGTATTACTTGATAATCATAATGAGTAGCCATGGTCTGTTCAAACAGATCTACGATATCAACAAACACCAGTATAAGCAGCCTTCCCGCATGAGTTGATTCCTTAACCATCAAACGGCTTTTAAAAAGTAACTCTCTGACTGTATCCTGATGCTGGTGTACTAAGACCTGTTGAGCGACTAGCTTTCTATAATTTTCATCGTAATCGGTATTCAAATCATAAAAGTCAGCTTTAAGTCTTACAAATTGTGCTACTTCACGAATACATTCACCCAAATCTTGCTGGGCAAGTCGGTAGGGTCGGATCTGGCTGAGTGCTAAACTCAGCAGCATGTACCAGATTCCACCAGACAATATATAAAGAGAATGCCACCAGATTCCTGAGCTAACTATAACATCCTCATCAATAGTGAATACCATAATAATCAGCGCAGCTGTACCAACTGAAGACGCACGGTTCCCATACACCGAAAACATAGAGTAGAAAAAACATAGTATAACTATTTCCAATCCAACAAAAAGGGGATTGCGATTTATCAATCCAGTTAAGATGGCTGTTATAAATACAAATAAATTGCAAAACAGCATTCCATTTCGCTTGTGAACTACGGGACCAGGATTATCGACAATACTAACGCAAAGTGCACCAAGAGAAATGGTCAGTCCCGTTTGAAGAAGGTCAAGCTGATAAAAAATAAGGGAGGGGAGGAGTACCCCGAAGGTAATACGAAGACCATCAGAAAAATATTGGCTGAAAATAAACGATTTAATTTCCCTTGTTTGGTTCATTTGTCGGGTTTGCCATACAAAAATACCCTTATCCGTATTGATTAACAATTCAGATAAGGGTATTAGGACAATATATTTATATAGCTGTTACCCTTGTTTCAATATTTCCTTGTGTTGCCTTAGAATACGGACATACTTTATGGGCTTTATCGGCGAGCTTCTGACTTTCTTCCGTCGTAAGTCCCGGAATATGAACGTCGAGTTCGGCTGATAAAACAAACGAGTTTCCGTCCTTATTAAATGTGACATGAACATCAATAGTCGCTTCCGATACATCCACACCGTCGCGTTCCGCGATTGATCCAAGGGCACCCAGGTAACAAGGTCCCCAGGCTGCAGCAAATAATTGTTCAGGGTTAGTAGCTCCCCCTTGTCCGCCCATTTCACGGGGCTTATGAAGATTCATTTCAAGAATACCGTCTGACGATTTAATATGGCCATCGCGACCACCTTTGGCAGTAACAACTGCTGTATATAGTTTTTCCATTTTTGGTGTTTCGTTAATAGTAACAAAAACTGTTCCCACTAAGGATGTGGGCAGTATTTAGTATGTAACACATATAGTTATCATATTTACATTTAAAGACCGTTGTATTTTAAGATACTGAAGTCGACGCGCGTTTTTGAGAAAATTTATTTTCTCAAAAGGTATGAAAATGTGAATAAGGATTGAGAGGAACGTTGTTAGTCTGGCATACACAATTTAATTTAACACGCTATTTACCAATAGAATAACTCTATGGATATCGAAAAATGATGTTTATAACCAGGGAATTAATGTGCAGAACCTGTTTATAAAAACAAGCATTTTTTTCTTGACAAATGATCCTTCGTGGTATACCTTAGTACTATTAAGAACGAGGTACTTTGACAGTCTGAAATAAAATCCCAAAAGATCCGGAACCTTCGGGTTTCATCAGATCCGGGATTATTTAAACTTAATTCAGATCAAATCGCAAGATTAGATCGAAAAGATTAAGATCGAAATGACAGACGTTATTAGATATTGCAAACATTCTAAGGAAAGAATGCAGTGGAACTTAAAGAGTTACGGGTGTCAGGTCTGGAAGGGCTTCGGACTACGAACTGGTTGAATACTAAAAGCTTAATACTTTGAACAACTAAGGTTGTGAAAGAGTTAAAACGGAAACCCCAATCGCAAGAGCAAGGTTTCCGTTTTTGTTTTTATACGAAATTTCATTGCCTTAAATACAAATTTACTTATACTCCGACCAAGGAATTTGTCATCCTCATCGCTAAAGCTATTCGAATTCACCTATAAAAATCAAAGGATCAGATTGAAATATGTTAATAAAAATCTAAGACCACTTGTGTTAATAAAATAGCATATAGCTATTCAATATCCTTAAAATAAACAAGTTAACAAATAATAAGAACGTTGATAACTATTATTTTTCTGTTAACAACCTTGTTATTAAATACATTCATTTTTCCCTTGACAAAGGCATCTGTAAGCCGTATATTAGTATTATTAAGACGGACGTACTTTGATAGCCTGAAATAATATCCATAAAAATCCGAAGCTCTCGGGCTTCATCAGATTTGGATAATTTAAGCTTTAATTCAGACCCGACATCGTGAGATCAAGGCTGACAGGACAAGCTCCAAAGGACAGGCGTTACCCATATTGCACACATTCTATGGAACGGATGCAATGATAAAGTAAAGGTCAACGGATACTAATGGTTTGAAAAGACCCGCAGGAACGAACCAATGAAAGTAAGGAAAGCTTAATACTTTGAGCGACTAAGGTTGCGAAAAAGTTAAAACGGAAACCCCAATCGAAAGAGTAAGGTTTCCGTTTTGTTTTTATACAATTTCCTGTTTCAGGACGAACCTTCCCCCTGATTTTCTTATTTTTGATTTAATGGGAAACGATAATTCTTCAGCTTTGCACGGTAAAATATTTGTCCTGGATACCTCGGTTATTCTTTATGATCACGATGCATTTCAGAATTTCCAGGAACACGATGTAGCCATACCAATTCAGGTACTCGAAGAATTGGATAATTTCAAAACCGGCAATGATACCCGGAATTACGAAGCCAGAAGCTTTATCCGGCTTATGGACAATATTTCCAAAAGCAGGCTATTAAATGAATGGAGTCCGTTAAAAGGGAAGGGTAGGGGTAGCTTCAAGGTTGTCATGGATAACATACCCGCGGATGTCAACGCAGAGGAGATCTTTGGAGAGGGTAAATTTGATCACCGAATTTTAAATGCTGCTCTAAGTTTACAGGAACAATATCCTCTTAAAAAGATCACACTGGTCTCAAAAGACATATGCCTGCGTTTAAAAGCAAAAGCGCTCAGCCTTTACGCGGAAGATTATGAGACTGGAAAGGTGAAAAATGTGGAGGAACTTTACACAGGTAAAACGGTTGTAAATAAACTTACAAACAAGGTACTTGATGAGTTAATCTATAAAAAAGTTTTGCCGATCGAAAAAATAGGCGTAGACATTATTCATGAAAATCATTTTTTTATCCTGAATAGTAAAAATAAAACGGCATCAGCATACTATAATCCCAAAAAGTTTGAGTTCGAATATATCCCATATCAGTCTGTTTATAATATAGAGCCTAAAAATCCGGAACAGGCCTTTGCTATTCATGCCTTGCTTAATCCCGCCATAAAGCTGGTGACCATTCAGGGGAATGCAGGTACCGGCAAAACTTTAATTGCCATTGCAAGTGCGTTAGAACAGCGGAAAAATTACCGGCAAATTTTTGTAACACGCCCGATCGTGCCACTAAGTAATAAGGACATCGGGTTTCTTCCCGGCGATATTAAATCGAAAATAGATCCGTACATGGCTCCGATCTGGGATAATCTCAAGTTCATTAAGAATCAGCATGGGGATGATGAAAAAATGCAGTCGAAAATTGATGAACTTGTGATAAGCGAGAAAATTTCAGTAGCACCTTTAGCGTTTATCAGGGGACGGACCCTCACTAAAATATTCTTCATTGTAGATGAGGCCCAAAACCTAACCCCACATGAGATTAAAACGATCATTTCACGGGCAGGAGAAGATACCAAGATCGTTTTTACGGGAGATATTTACCAGATCGATACCCCATACCTGGATGCGGAGAGTAATGGCTTGTCTTATTTGATCGATAAGGCCAAAAACCACCCTTTATACGCTCATATTACATTGCAAAAAGGCGAAAGAAGTGATCTCGCTAACCTGGCAAATGAATTGTTGTAAAAAACTCAATGTTTTAACATAAAAAAAGCCCTGTATATGCAGGGCTTTCTTTGTTCAATGATATATGTTGATTTAGTAAACAACTTTCACATTAACAGCGTTAAGGCCTTTTTTGCCACGCTCAACTTCGTATTGAACTTTGTCGTTTTCACGAATCTGATCAATTAGACCAGATGAGTGAACGAAAACGTCCTCTTCACCTGATTCTGCGGGTACGATGAACCCGAATCCTTTAGTTTCATTAAAAAACTTTACTGTACCTTCTTTTTGCATTGTGTTTATATTAATATAATAAAGGCAAATGTACTGAAAAATACATTGCATTTAAATTTTTATTTAGAAGTCATGCCAATTTTACAAATAAACCTTGAAAAGGTTGCCCACCCGCGGTTTGTGCGCCGGTTTCATTCAACGCATGCTTATGCACCCAAGAGATATTCAGCCTATGATTAGTATCATCGGTACAATTGTCCTATAATTAATATTATGTTAAATAGAAGATTCTTAATACCTTATTTCATACTTCGACTCTCGTCTATTCAAAGACCGAAAACAAATAAAGCCCGGTCACCCGGGCTTTATATAATACATATCATTAAAGAAACTATTTAAGTGCTTCGATCTTTTTAGTAACCTCGTCCAGTTTCGCATTATCTTTTTTAACAAGATAATATGTCTTAAGATTCTCGAGGGCAATACGAGACTTAGTATCGAGCTCTACAGCTTTCTGAAGATACGGAAACGCCCTGTCAAATTCAACAGATGCCCGTTTCATTGCTGCATCATACTCCTTTTGCTGCGACGGCGGCAGCTTATTAGCTTCGTTATATATAGCAATCCCTTTATTAAGGATAACACCACCAATATTGATATTAGCATCGGGAAAAGCCGGATCCACTGCGATAGCCTGCAGGTAAGCCTCCTCTGCTTTAACAACATCTCCAACAGTACTATAAGCTATCCCCAGGTAATATGGATATAATTTATTCTTAGGATCTTTTTTTGCCTGCTCAGCTATTTTAGTGATCACTTCTTTTTGCTTACCTGACATTAAGCTTAACTCAATTTCCTGAGTCGCAAGCTGCGAATCATTAAATTTAGCTGCACCTTCAGAAGCTATGCTGATAGCTTTTGCTGTATCACCTTTCATCGAATATAATCTCGAAAGATCCAGGTAAATTGACTTATTAGCCGAAAAATTTGTTTTTAAGAGCGACTCGTAGCTTTTAATTCCGGCATCGTAATTTTTGGAATTTATAGCTGACAATCCTGCATAATAGGTAATAGTTGTATCACCGGGACGGTAAGTCAATGCATTGTTAAATGAGGTGTACGCATCAGTATAATTATTTGCCTGGTAAGCCCTGACACCCTGATTTAGCTCGTACTGACTGAAAATAGCTCCATTGGCGTGATCCAGATTAGCTTTATTAGAACCATCTTTATCTAATTCAACGGCTTTTTTATAGGCATTTTGAGCCTCTGCAATTAACGGCTTGGATGTCGATGGTACGGAATCCATTAAGGCCATTTCTCCATAGATCAATGCCTTATATGTCCATGCTGACGGATCTGCCATAGTTTTTTCATGGACAACCGCTTTATCTACCGATGTTTTGGCCATCTTAAGATTGGGGATTGCCAAGGGCAAAGAGGCTTCCTTCAATTGCATAAATTTGTCATAATTACTTTTAGCACTTGTTACTTCCCCCTTTTGCGCATACGCTATCACCGAGGAAGCTGTAAGAACAGCTGCTAAAATGAAAGATTTAATTTTCATGTTAATTTAATTTAATTTGAGTTGGTTTATTCTGTTATTAACTTTTTGTAGCTCATCATTGTCACCTGTATATTTATATAATATAGAGAGAGATGTTAATGACTTTAACTCATTAGGATCGATTTCGTTTGCTTTAGATAAATAATATTTTGATACATACATCAAATTTTCTTTACTTCTATCTCTCAAATATAAGTTCAGATATAACAATCCTAACGCATAATTGCCGTCATAATTATTCGGATTTATATTTAATACATCTTTATAATACTCTTCAGCCTTTAAATTATTCCCCGTCATCTCGTTAGAAAAGCCGGCAAGATAGTTTAAATTGATGTTGTATTCATCTAATTTCAACGCTTGCTGAGTAAATTTAGCTATTTCAACATAATCGTTAAGGCCGACAAGTGTATTGATCAATTTAAATATAAGATCACGATTGGCAGGAAAAAGACCACTTCCCTTTTTCAATATCCCAAGCATATTATCTTCATCCCCTACCGTTTCGTACAGGTTTGCTAAAACCAAAAAATATTCTGGTTTAGACTGTATTTTAATAAGTTTTTCAAAGTACATAACCGCTTTCCCATAATTACCCAGTTCCTGGTGCAATAATGCCTGGTTATGTATTAACGCAAAATTACCAGGCTTAACTGAGTCCAGTATGGTGAAATATTCCAGGGCCGCTGAAAATTTTCGCCCCCTGAACAATGTGTTTGCCCGGTATAAGTAGGTGTGATTCAACTGATCATTAATGTAAGCCATTTCCTGTTCGGCATCGCCCGAATATTTAGATGTCTGAACATGTTGCAAAGAGAATAACGCTTCTGATACAGGATCTTTAGAATATTTGAATTGCAGGGTGGAATCTGCGCGTGCAAGAGTTGAATAAACTAAGCTTCTGACGAGGTTCGCTTTAAATGAGCTGGTATCTGACCTGGTTTTATAAGCCTGATCACTGAGTTTCCGTGCACTTTCAAGATCCTTTATGTTTTTAGATGCCGAATACTTTGCAAAGCTGTTCATCGCATCTTTTGTTATCAGGGTTTGAGCCTGAACAGATGTGATGAACAGCAGCATATTTAAAAAAAGAAATATAAATATTCCCTTCATGCCAATTCTACTCAGTGTCTGTACCTTCCCCGGCTTGATCGGAGATCTCCCCTTCTGTCTCCCGCGAGCTTCCTCCTTCAGGATTTTCCAACTCATCTACCACTTCATCTTCATGCTCCACCTTGGTTATTGAAGCGATCGCATCATCACCTTTAAAGGTGATCAGACGAACGCCCTGCGTAGCGCGACCCATGACACGAAGCTCACCCAGGCCTATCCGTATAACGATGCCGGATTTATTGATGATCATCAGATCATCATTGTCCGTAACATCTTTAATAGCAACAAGCTCGCCGGTCTTCTCTGTTACATTTATAGTCTTAACACCTTTACCGCCCCTGTTAGTAACGCGGTAATCGTCGATGTCAGTGCGTTTACCATATCCATTTTCTGAAACGACCAGAACGGTGACTTCAGGATTATTGATACTGATCATTCCCACAACTTCATCTTTTGCATGCGCCAAAGTGATACCCCTTACCCCTGTAGCCGTACGGCCCATCGGCCGGACAGTAGATTCGTTGAAGCGAATAGCTCTTCCTGAACGCAATGCCATGACAATCTCACTTTCACCATTTGTCATGCACGCCTCAAGCAATTGATCGCCTTCGTTGATGTTAATCGCGTTGATACCATTCGCACGCGGACGTGAATACGCTTCCAGGGAAGTTTTCTTAATTGTTCCCTTCTTGGTGCACATAATGATAAAGTTGTTTTCCAGGTAATCCTGATCTTTCAGATTTACAACTTTAATATAAGCTTTAATATTCTCTTCTTTCGGGATATTGATCACGTTTTGAATGGCGCGTCCTTTACTGGTACGCGATCCTTCCGGTATCTCGAATACGCGGAGCCAGAAACATTTACCTGTTTCGGTGAAGAAAAGCATGTAATTATGATTCGTAGCAATCAGGATATGCTCAATAAAATCCTTATCTCTTGATTGAGAGCCCATAGACCCTTTTCCGCCTCTGCCCTGCTTACGGTATTCCGTAAGTGGCGTGCGCTTGATATATCCTTCATGGGAGATAGTAATAACAACTTCTTCGTCCACTATAAAGTCTTCCATACGCATGTCGTCAGCCGAATGTGTGATAGAAGTACGACGCTCATCCCCGAACCTATCTCTTATTTCTACAAGCTCTTCCGTGATGATCCTCATACGTAAACCCTCATCATCAAGTATAGACTTCAGGTATTCGATGGTTTTCATTAATTCTGCGTATTCTTCCTTGATCTTATCACGTTCCAGGCCCGTTAAACGACGCAAAGTCATATCCAGGATAGCCCTGGCCTGAATATCTGAAAGACTGAAGCTTTCCATTAATCCTATACGGGCATCATCCGGACTGTTTGAAGCACGGATCAGTTTGATAACCTCATCGATATGATCCAATGCGATTAATAAGCCTTCCAGGATATGGGCCCGTTTCTCAGCCTCAGCAAGATCGAACTTTGTTCGCCTGACCACCACTTCATGACGGTGGTCTACAAAATGCCTGATCAGGTCCTTCAGGTTTAACATCATCGGACGCCCATTGACAAGCGCAATATTATTAACACTAAATGATGTTTGGAGGGCCGTATATTTAAACAGATTGTTTAATACAATGGATGCATTTGCATCACGCTTGATCTCGTATACGATGCGCATCCCGTCCCTGTCTGATTCATCCCTGATCTCACTGATGCCCTCGATCTTCTTGTCATTAACAAGACCTGCGGTCTGCTCGATCATGTTCGCCTTATTCACCTGATACGGAATTTCATTCACGATGATCCTTTCGCGATCGCCTTTGTAAACTTCGATCTCGGCTTTCGCGCGCATGACAATCCTTCCGCGACCGGTCTCAAAGGCTTCCTGAACGCCGGAGTAGCCATATATTATCCCACCTGTAGGAAAATCAGGCGCTTTAACATGCAGCATTAATTCAGGAATGGTTACTTCGTTGTTTTCGATGTACGCTATAGTTGCGTTTACAACCTCCGTCAGATTATGCGGAGGCATATTAGTAGCCATACCAACAGCAATACCCGAAGCGCCGTTCACCAGTAAGTTAGGAACCCGCGAAGGTAAAACGGTGGGCTCTTCCAGCGTATCATCAAAATTCAACTGGAAATCAACAGTTTCTTTGTTGATGTCGGCAAGCATTTCTTCAGCGATCTTCTTTAAACGAGCCTCTGTATAACGCATAGCTGCGGGAGAATCACCATCTACAGATCCAAAGTTTCCTTGTCCGTCGACCATCGGATAACGCAGGCTCCATTCCTGCGCCATACGAACCATCGCGAAGTAAACTGACGCATCTCCATGGGGGTGATATTTACCCAGTACGTCACCGACAATACGGGCAGATTTTTTATGAGGCTTGGTACTTGTAACGCCCAGGTCCAGCATCCCATACAACACTCTTCGGTGTACCGGTTTAAGTCCGTCGCGCACATCGGGCAAGGCTCGAGAAACTATTACAGACATCGAGTAATCGATGTATGCGGATTTCATTTCCTCCTCTATATTAATGGGGATTATTCTATCGTTCTGTGGTACTAAATTATCGTTTTCTGAATCTTCAGCCATGTTTTATTGATGTTCTGATTAAATGTCCTTTAAATTAATCGAAGGCCTGAATTCGCAGGCCAAAACCTTCAATTAAAGCCTTGCGAAGTTAGTAAAATTCACGGTTTTTATGCTTCGGTTGGAAAAATATTACGGTCTTGAAATCAAGCCCGCTAAAGAGGTTCTAATTTTCATTTAATGCCTTTTTGTAAACTTCAAGGGCTCTTTTTCTCGCATATTCGTGCCCTACGATCGGAGACAGATGATACTTGTTAAAATCCTTTATCCAAGTTTTAATGTAGACAAGTTTAGGATCAAATTTAATTGTCTGTGCTGTAGGGTTGAAAATACGGAAATACGGGGCTGAATCACAGCCGCTGCCGGCGGCCCATTGCCAGTTTCCATTGTTGGACGAGAGATCATAATCCAGAAGTTTCCGGGCAAAGTATGCTTCTCCCCACCTCCAGTCGATGAGGAGGTGTTTGGTTAAAAATCCTGCAACGATCATTCTAACCCGGTTATGCATCCACCCCGTCTCATTTAGCTGACGCATGCCTGCATCCACAATCGGATAGCCTGTCTCGCCTTTGCACCAAAGCTCAAATTCAAGTTCGTTATTCCTCCAGGGAATTTTATCATACTTCGTTTTGAAACTTTGATGAACTACCTGAGGAAAATGAAACAGGATCATCATGAAAAATTCTCTCCAGATGAGTTCATTAAGCCACTGCTCATTCCATTCATAAGCCTTCTTAACCAATCGACGAATACTGAGCGTGCCAAAACGGAGGTAAACGCTTGTAAAGCTTGTTCCCTGGCTTGCCGGAAAATTACGCGTATGGTGATATCCACTAATCGTTTTTTCACTCAGACGTGACGGGTGAACCCCAGGATCAATATATTCGAACCCCATTTCATTCAGCGAAGGTATTGCAAACGCAACGCCTTTTAGAAAACTGGAAAGGTGGTTTTCACTTAGATAGCTAGCCGGCTGATTCTGCAAATATTTTTGTTTCCATCTCCTGGAATACGGCGTGAATACCGTGTATGGCAAACCGTCTGGTTTCAATATCTCTGATCTTTCAAAAATAACCTGGTCCTTAAAGGTGTTTAGGGTTACTCCCCGGTCATTTAAAAGCTTTTTAACTTTCGAATCCCGTTCCAGGGCATATGGTTCGTAGTCCTGATTTGCAAATACCTCTTTTACTTCAAACTCTTCAAGTATCCTGTCAAAAGCAGCTTCTACCGTGCTATGAACCACGTAAATGGAAGAACCCTGTTCTTCAAGCTGTGAATTTATAGTATTTACAGTCCGGTGTATAAACGAAACCCTTTTATCCTTTTTGTCTTCCAGCTGATCAAGTATTTCAGAATCGAAAACAAATACAGCCAGGACCGGATATGTTGAACTTAGGGCAAAATATAGTGCTGTATTATCGTCAAGACGTAAATCCCGCCGGAACCAGCATATGCTAACTTCTCTCTTCATAATTTATCATCCGGGATCACACATCTAACAAGTTCGGGATTAACCTGCCAGCCTCTTACCTGAATATCCTGTTCAATGCCTTTTCGCGATATTCGAAAATACCCGCTATCTTTTTCTTTACCACCAGGTAATTAGCTATGTCACCAAGAAAGCCAAATGGAAGCTTATAGTTTACTTCATCCTTCATTAAGACCCCATTATTTTGTTCAATAAACGTGTGGGTGTGCTCCCATACGGAATACGGACCCTTACCCTGCCGGTCTGTAAATAATGAAGGTCTGTTTACCTTGCAAATCTCAGTCTGCCATTTTAATGGAATGCCAAATAGGGGCTTTACTGTATAATCAATGAGCATACCTTCGTATACTTCCAAGTCATTCAGGTCAGTCAGAATCTTAAAGCTCATTTCCGGTGGTGTTATTACTGCAAGATTCTTAGCAGAGGAAAAGAAATCCCATGCAGTATCGATATCTACCGGCAGAAACTGCTCAGTTCTATAGTTGTACATTATTATTCTGTTGATTAATCCTATGCTCTAATACTTTCGGAAAGCAGATCTTTAACCATTCGGTATAATTTTCGGGCGTATTAGAAATTTTGTCGATAAGCCCATCTGTACTCATATAGGTCCAGTTCATAACTTCCCCGGGATGGGGATCCGGCAGTTCATCACTCCAGCCAAAATAGACGTGATCAAATTCATGTTCAGTCAGCCCATTTTCAAATTCTGCTTTGTAAACAAAGCTAAAAGCGAAGTCAAGTGAACTTATCATTCCCATTTCTTCCATCAGCCTCCGGTGGCAGGCTTTGTCTGTGGTTTCACCTTTTCTGGGATGACTGCAGCATGTATTGCTCCAAAGACCCGGAGAATGATATTTATCGGATGCGCGCTGTTGTAATAATAGCTCACCATTAGAATTAAAAATAAATATAGAAAATGCACGATGCAGAACACCTGTTTGATGAACAGAAAGCTTATCAAGGGCCCCAATTTCTTTATCCTGCTTATCAACAAGGATTAAAAGTTCGTCCATCGCCCCCACTTTACTATCCATCCTTATTCTGGTATATTCTGCTGTAAATAAGATGTAATGATCTTTTTTAGGTTACTGTCCTTTATCGCCGGGATTGCCTGCTTTAAAAAATCATAGTCGTTTTTCAAATGGCTTTTGTAACCCAGAAATACCGGCACATTTGTCTGAATCGAGTACCTTAAAAATCTCAATTCAACATTTTTTCCTTCGGCCTGTATCGCTTTTTCGAGCATTGACTTTCCCTTATTGAAATAAGACAGCTTACTAAAGGGATTAAATACGTGCTTGGCCATGATCATATTAGCCCCTCCCCTGTAGCCGGTGAACAATGCATTGTTCCGCTCATTGTAGGGGCCCAGCTCGGCTATCAGTTCCCTGCAAGCTTTTTCATTTGAAGTGGCTTTGTGAAGTTTGAGTCGCACCTCACTAATAGAAGGTTCATTGGCCATACAGATCAGACTATAACATATCAAAAAAACAGATAAAATTATTTTTCTCATACCCAATTCATTCTATTCTGCACCACACAATTAATCATAAGGCCAATTTTCTTGCCGTTATTTATCCTGATCCTTTCAGTTAAGACTCTTTGGGCAGGCAATCTCTTTATCTTGGCAAACAGTGATCTATAATATACATATGCGAGGTATACACCCGTTTTTGAGGATTGCGGAAGCATTTTAATACCTTCAAGCGCAAGGGAAAAATCCCTTTCAATATCCAGTTCGATCTGTTCTTTAGAACTGCAGTCGAATTCCTGGATATTCACATTCGGGAAATAACATCTTCCTAAAAGCTGGAAATCATCCTTCATATCCCTTAAAAAATTTACCTTCTGAAACGCAGCGCCCAATTTCATGGCATAAGGCTTAAGCTCATTGAATTGTTTCTTATCTCCTTCCGTAAATACGTGAAGGCACATTAATCCGACTACTTCTGCCGACCCAAAAATATATTGATCATACTTCTGCGACGTATAATCCACTTTTTCCAGGTCCATTTCCATGCTCTGCAAAAAGGTTTCTATAAGATTATGATCAATATTATAGTTATGAACGGCCAGCTGGAATGAGTTTAGAATAGGATTAAGCGAGATCTTGCTCTGTATTGCCTCGTAGGTTTCATCTCTTAGCTTTGACAACAGGTGTGTTTGCTGATAACCAGCGAAGCTATCAACTATCTCGTCCGCCAGGCGTACAAAACCATAGATAGAGTAGATCGCATTTCGCAAACGGCTATCAATAAAATATATACCCATTGAGAAACTTGTACTATATGTCCGGGTAGTCAGCTTACTGATCTCAACCGAAAGGTTATCAAATCGTATCTTCATGTAATTTCTTGTTTAAATGTTTTATGAGCTGTTCTGCAACAATTTTTCCGGAGATAATAGCCGGTGGCACGCCTGGTCCGGGAACGGTAAGCTGGCCTGCATAGAATAAATTACTGATTTTTTTATTTCTCAAACTTGGTTTTAACACAGCGGTTTGCATCAGGGTATTTGCAAGGCCGTAGGCATTGCCTTTATATGAATTATAATCTTCCACGAAATCATTGACACAATATGACCGCTTATAATCAATAAATTCAAGGATCTTCTCACCGGTTTGTTTCTCCAGCCGGCCAACCAGGATTTTGAAATATTCTTCCCTGATAGCCTCGGTATCTTCTAATGCCGGGGCAACAGGCATTAGCATAAACAAGTTTTCATGACCCTCGGGCGCCACCGACGTGTCAGTTTTCGATGGGCAACAAACATAAAACAAGGGCTTTTCAGGCCACCGGGGGGTTTTATATATCTCTTTTGAATGCTGTATCAGGTCCTCCTCAAAAAAAAGCGTATGATGATTCAGGCGTTTTAACTTTTTTCTCAGACCAACATAAAAAATAAGACAAGATGGTGCAAAAATTTTCTTCTCCCAGTATGCATCAGTATAATTTCTGTACCCATCAGGGATCAGTTTTTCCTCAACATGATGATAATCAGCGGAAGCTATAACAGCATCAAAATCGAGATCCAAACCCTTAACAGTTATCCCTTTTGCCTGCTTATCCTCAACAATGATCTTCTCGACAGCGCTGTTGAGGTGAAACTTAGCTCCATGTCCAGAGGCAATTTGCATGATTCCGTCAATTACCTTTCCGAAGCCCCCTTGCGGATACCACGTCCCGAGTTTTAAACCGGCATAGTTCATCAGACTGTATAAGGCTGGCGTATCCTTGGGCATTGCACCCAGAAACAAGACCGGAAATTCCATTAGTGCAATCAGTTTCGGATTTTTAAAATATTTCCGCACATGACTGCTGAATGAACTAAAAACCTGTAATCTGAAAGCGCCTTTTATAAGTTCCATATCGGCAAATTCCGAAAGCGACAAACCGGGCCTGTATACAAGCTTGCCCATACCGGTATCATATTTAAACTTTGCTTCTTCCATGAACGTTTCCAGCTGCGCGGAGCTTCCTTCTTCAACAGATTCAAATAAAGCTTTCAATGCTGAAAAATCTTCAGGAACGCTCATCGTATCATTACCTTCAAAAACTACGTCAAACGAGGGTTGCAATAATTTAAGATCGTAAAAATCTGAAACATCGTGTCCGAAATCATTAAAAAACCGCTCAAAAACATCCGGCATCCAATACCAGCTCGGCCCCATATCAAAAACATAGCCCTTTGCAGTTGTAAACTGGCGGGCCCTCCCTCCTGCTTCCGCATTTTTTTCATACACGTGAACTTCATGTCCCTCCGCAGAAAGGTATGCTGCAGCGCTTAAACCTGAAAAACCCGAACCGATAATGGCAATTTTCGACATTTTTACAGGTTTTTACCGACCATTTTTTCCAGATCCTCAATCGACTTTAACCAAGTTAGCTCCGGCGGATAACTTAACTGGTTTAAAAGCTTATAATTTCCCGCGATACATATTCTTTTTCCGCTGAACCGCTTTTTCAAATTAACAAGATATTCCTGAATTCTTTCCGGCAAATCATAATGTATCATGAATACCAGGATATGTGAAGGCCTTGTATCTTCAATGGCGCTATAAAGAGAGCCTTGAGTTACACTATTGCCAAGGTAAACAACTTTTCTTCCCGATTGCCTTATTATATAATCTGCAAACAAGAGTCCGATCTCGTGATATTCGTTTTCAGGTAAATACAGTAGCCATGTATCAGATGACACGATATTTCGGCTTAATGAATCAATTGAGCGTAAAATTTTCTGTCTGATTAAATTACTTATAAAATGTTCCTGCGCGCTGGGTATTGCTTTACCGGCCCACATCAGCCCAACACGTACCAGCAGGGGATAAATTATGACTTTGTATGCTTCAGGGACCCCATATTGGATGAGACATTTTTCGAACAGCTCTTCAAAATATTCGCCGTTATAATTCATCCCAGCAGAAATTAATTGAGAAACGTAGTATTCAGATGTTTCTGGTTTAATAACCCTTTTTGTGTTCAAAACAAGCCCGGATAATTTATCATCAGACATCAAACATAGTTCGGAAACCTTGTGCCTGGTTTCCATCATGCTCACTATATTGAGAAGACGACGGAGTTGCTCATTATCGTAATAACGCGTATTTCCTTCAGACCTTTCAGGCTTTAAAGCATTGTATCTATGCTCCCACATCCTTATAGTGTGCGTCTTGATCCCTGAGTATTGAGACAGCTGAGATATCGTGAACGAATTCATTGTTTAAATTTATTTAAAAATATTTAAACAAAGTCTATGCAAAGCATTATTACAAAGGTATATCGCCAGAAAATTACAATTCATTGCCTTGCATAACCAGACATGAAAGCAATTACGTAAAAATGAATATTATAGATTTGCAGGCTTACCTGAAAGAGCCTACTTCACCTTTTTCCAATATTCTTCCACAACCATTCCGTTCGGCAAGACTCCGCTGGTGGTTAATCTCCCATTATCGATGGAGTATTTATAAGGAATGGTAATATCCGTATTTTGTGAAGGCTGACTGCTGAACTTACTGGTTATTAAAAGGCTGTCCGCTTTGATCTCAAATATTCCTGAACTGTATAATTCAGGCGGAGCCTCGCCTTCAAGCAGGAATGCTTCATATGTGTCAGAAGTGTAAGTTCTTTGCATTGCAAAATCAGGTGAGGCCTTTTGAGCTTTGCCATTATATTTACCACCGTCATATTGCCAGGTCCCTTCCAGGGGGTTTGAGGAACAGCCAGCCATAAATATTAAAAATAATCCTGCAATCGAACTTTTAACTAGTAAATCTTTCATTTCATTATTTTATCGCTAAGGGCTTAGTGCACTAAGCAGGTGTTCGGGCACCTGGGCTCTATATCCAGTCAATCCCCTTTTTTAATAAAGATAAGGTCTTTTCTTCATCACTTCCTGGTTGCGGGTTAAAATCATATTCCCAATTTGCCTGAGGGGGCAGACTCATCAGGATAGATTCGATGCGGCCGTTCGTCTCCAGTCCGAATTTAGTTCCTGCGTCATACACCAGGTTGAATTCTGCATAGCGGCTGCGGCGCTGGTATTGCCATTCTTTGTGCTGGTCTGTAAATGGCGTATTTCTGTTTCTCTCAATTAGTTCCAAGTAAACAGGAATGAAGGTCCTTCCGACGGCTTTAGAAAACTCAAATATCCCTTCCCAGCCCAACTGTGTCGTTTCAGGACTAAGCCGGTCAAAGAAAATGCCCCCTACCCCCCTTGTTTCTTTCCTGTGCTTAATGAAAAAGTAATCATCTGCCCATGTCTTAAATTTGGGATAGAAATCGGCATTGAATTGATCACACGTTTGCTTAACACGTTCATGAAAGAACCTGGCATCGTCATCAATTACATAATGAGGTGTAAGGTCGATTCCCCCTCCAAACCAGCGAATGCTTTCTGCGGATTCGGAAATCATCTCAAAGTAGCGGATATTCATGTGGATGATCGGTATCCAGGGCTGTGAAGGATGGATTACAATCGAGATCCCGGTGGCAAAAAAATCATCTCCACTCACACCAAATGCTTTTTTTATACTTTCCGGAAGTTTACCTTCAACGGCGGAAAAATTTACCCCTCCCTTTTCCAGGATATTCCCGTTTCGTATTATGCGTGTCCGGCCACCCCCGCCCCCTTCCCGTTTCCAGGTTTCCTCCTCAAATCTTCCTTTACCATCAGCCAGTTCAAGACTGGCGCATATCTCGTCCTGGATCTGTCTATAGGATTCGGCAATCTGCTCTTTTGTAACCATACGCTAAAAATGAGGTTTTTTTTAGGATACCCCAAGCAATTTCGACTTTCAGCAATTTGTATATTTTCGGTCAGCTAATCTCAACGTAATCCAGGTCTTTACCGAAAGTCTCTTTAAGCTGATATAAAGCAATAATTGCGATTACCAAAGAAACAAATCCTACTGTCATCGCACTGTTTATGATGCCAAGACTTCCTTTTAAGGCTGTAAACGACAGAGTTGCCAGAACCAGTGACCCTCTGACAAAATTGGGAACTGTTGTGGTAACCGTAGCTCTCAGATTCGTGCCGAATTGTTCTGAAGCTATGGTTACGAAGGTTGCCCAGTACCCTGATGAAAATCCCAGGAATAGCGCTAACCAAATGAACTGCCGGGAGGTCATGCCCTCGGCATTCAGGTAAACTACAATACTAACCGCCGTAAGTAGAAGAAATACCAACATTACTTTTTTCCTGGACCGTAACATCTGGCTGGCAAACCCGGCTACAATATCACCTAATGCAATACCGATGTAGCAGTACATAATTCCGGTTCCGGCCGACAGGGGTTCGGTAGCATTCAGTTCCTTCCCGAATTCCGGAGAAAATGTGACTAGAACGCCCACAACAAACCACAGCGGAATCCCTATCAGGATGCAGCTGAGATATTTTTTGAACCGTTTCCCATCATTAAAAAGCATAAAGATATTTCCGCGGCTTACTCCATCATTTTTCACATTCTTAAACATTCCCGATTCTGCAAGTCCTACGCGAAGAGCTAAAAGCAGTAATCCCATAACGCCACCAATAATATAGGACGTCTCCCAGGTATAATGCTCTCCAATAATTGCTGCGGCCACGGCGCCCATAAGCCCGACACCAGCCACTATCATCGTCCCATATCCCCTGTTTTCTTTACTCATGGTTTCGGTAACCAGGGTTATCCCAGCCCCCAGCTCGCCAGCCAGACCGATGCCTGCAATAAAGCGGATGATGGCATACGCAGGAACCGAGCTTACAAAACCGTTTGCCATATTGGCTAATGAATAAAGTAATATAGAACCGAAAAGCACACTTATCCGCCCTTTCTTATCTCCAAGAATCCCCCATAAGATGCCCCCTAAAAGCATTCCAAACATCTGACTGTTTATGAGCATAGTGCCAACATCAAGCAGGTCGCTCTCCGGAACACCCAGGCCTTTTAAGCTTTTAACCCGTATAACCGAGAAAAGTATCAGGTCATAGATATCAACAAAGTAGCCGAGAGCGGCTACAATAATAATGAGTCTGACATTCTTTGAGTTGACAGCAGTTTGATCCATATCGTTAATTTAAGCGTTCAATCTACAAACAAAAACGAGAAACCAAAATACTTCTCTTACATTAAGCTTGGGAACGATTGTCCGAATTAAATTGATTTTTGAAATCAAGCCCTTTTACTGATATTGCAAAAAGATGATAGTCTCTGAAAATTTACTGAAATGGGCGATGCGCTTTTACCCGCCATTATTCTTCCAGAGAATATGGGTAAAGAAATTTGATCAGGGATTTACCGGGGTTCATGTCAGTATTTCAAAAAGTTTTTTGAATTCAAACTATAATAATTCCATATTCGGAGGCACTATATTCAGTGCATCTGACCCGTTCTATGCCTTGCTTTTCCATCAGATCTTAAAAAGGAAAGGTTTTAAAGTCCGGGTCTGGTTAAAAAGTGCGAACATTCAGTACCTTAAACCTGGACGAACCAATCTTTATTTTAAAATATCTTTAACAGAGGAGGATATCAAAGAAGCAGAACAAGCGTTAAACACTGTTGGTAAGTTTGTGAAGGCCTTCCCGCTGGAAATTCTAAATTCGAAAGGTGAACTTTGCGCTTCGGTGATCAATGAGGTTTATGTGCGGAACCTGTTTTCAGGTGAAGAGCGTACGATTGCATATTAAAGGATCAGCTAGCCTTTTAAAACGGCGAAGCTCTACGGAGTGCTTTTGAAAAGAATACAGCCCATAAAAAACAATTACATTCTAATGAAGATCAGGAAACTCATATTGGAGGGTGAAGGTGTCAGACAGGATTTTAAAAAAACGATCACCAGTTGTGAGAAGATCGCCAAAACGATGGTTTCTTTTGCGAATAATAGAGGCGGAAGATTGCTTGTGGGCATTTCTGATGATGGTACCATCAGTGGCGTAAAATCTGAAGAGGAAGAAAAATACATGCTCACCAAAGCAGCTCATTTTTATTGTAAACCCGCCTTAGAGCCGGCCTTTGAAGAAATATACATTGATGATAAGATCGTTCTTATTGCCGAGATCCAAAAAAGCGAGATTAAGCCTCACTATGCGCTTGGGGAAGACAAAAAATGGTGGGCATACATCAGGGTGAACGATAAGAGTGTCCTGGCAAGCAAGATCGTTGTAGATGTTCTTAAAAGGGAAAATAACGATCAGGGGGTCTTTCTTGAATATTCTTCCAAGGAAAAAGCGCTGCTGGAATACCTGGATGAAAACGAACGTATTACATCAAAGGAATTTAGCCTTATGCTGAATTTATCACGCAGACGAACTCACAGGATCCTCGTCAATCTTGTATTATCCGGAGTGATACGGATGCATACAACCGAAAAAGAAGAGTACTACACCGCTTCCTGATAACATTTATTTACATTTCTTGCCCGGGATTTAATAACTGATATATTGAAACACATCTTTTATAAGTATAAAGGTCATTATCAGGCTAACTTGACTCTTGCTGTTCCGGTAGTCATATCGCAGCTTGGGCACACACTTGTCCACACCGCCGACAGTATTATTGTCGGACATTTTGCCGGCACCATACCCTTGGCTGCTGTGGCTTTAGTAAACAGCATGTTTATGGTTGTTATGGTCATTGGAATTGGAATTTCTTATGGCCTTACTCCCCTGATAGCGCAGGAAAGCGGAAAGAAAAATTTTAATGAATGCGGCCGCCTGCTGGCAAATAGCTTATTGATCAATGCCGTGGTCGGGATTTTTCTATATATTCTGGTTTACTATGGATCTCTGCTGTTAATTGATAATATGAACCAGACTCCGGAAGTAGTTATTCAAGCCAGGCCTTACATGGCTTTACTTGGCTTTTCGATCATACCCCTGATGATATTCATGACCTTTAAACAATTTGCCGAGGGCCTGGGATTTACAAAACAAGCCATGATGATCTCACTATGGGGAAATGCATTTAATATCGCATTGGGAATCATTTTTGTGAAAGGTCTGTTTGGGATCAGTCCAATGGGTGTTAGTGGTGTGGGATGGAGTACTTTAGCTGACAGAACTATTATGGCCGTCGTTATGGCTATTTATGTGATAAGATCAAGGCATTTCAGGGCTTATCTTACCGCGTTTACACTGAAATCAATAGATCGTATCCGTTCACTCAGCATTCTCAAGATCGGAGCTCCTGTTGCCATGCAATACA
>JBBJNR010000039.1:0-33717 GCA_037719315.1 Daejeonella sp. | reverse complement strand
TAGCCAAACCACCCTTTACATATAAAATGATTATTAGTCAATAGCCTAATTCAACATATTTAATTAAAATCGAATCTACTATAATTCAGGGTTGGCTCAAACTTTTTGCCGTTGAAAAAACTTTAGAAGTTCCCAGAAAAACATCCTAACTTGTATATTATTAAACCCACAGAAATATGAAATCTCAACCTACCAGTACCTTCGCCATAATCGTTGGGCTATTTTTGCTAATTGAAGGAATAATGGGACTATCAAGCCCTGTTGTTTTTGAAATACTGAGCACCAACCGTACCCATGCGGTGATCCACATTCTACTTGGTTTAACAGGAATTGGCCTCGGTGCGAAAGGCATGGCTCGCGGCTATTGTATTTTCCTTGGGATATTATTGCTTGTGGTAGGGATATTTTACTTTGTCCCGGGAGTGTCTGAGATCATTGTAGATATATTGAATGTGAATCAGGCAGTGGCTTTAGTAAATATTGTGATTGGCATCGTGGCTTTGCTGGTGGCTTACCTGCCGCGAAAAACTTCACTTTAAGAAATTTAGTAGTCAAATTACTGCTGTCACTTTTAACACACTGATAACCCTAATTAAATACCCCGATAATACGGTTTTGTTAACTTGCATCATGATACTTGCAAAGTACTTAAATCCGCTTTACTGGTTAGCAATTACCTCAAAGATCTTGTTTAAATTGAGAATGGGTTCATTCTACGCCCCTTTCAGACAGGCACGGTACAGAGATAAGAACGATACCCCCTTGTTTATCTGAAGCGACTTAGATCCGCAGTTTAAGGTATGAGGATACTCTATGCTATTCAGGGCACCGGGAACGGGCACCTGAGCCGCTCACTCGATATCATTCCCTGTCTGGAAAAACATGGGCAGGTAGACATCCTGATCAGCGGAAGCCAGGGTGATCTGATCCTGCCTTTCCCGGTAAAATACAGGTTATCCGGCTTAAGCTTTATTTTCGGAAATTCAGGGGGCGTTAGTCTCTGGAAAACCGTTGCCCGCACCAACCTTCGCAAGCTTTTTAAATCTATAAAAAATCTGCCGGTGGAGAATTATGATCTTGTGATCAACGATTTTGAGCCCGTTTCGGCATGGGCCTGCTATTTTAAAAATAAAGCCTGTATTTCGTTGAGCCACCAGGCAGCAGTTCTTAGCCCCGGCTTACCACAGCCAGAGCATACCGATATGCTGGGTAAGCTCATTCTTAATAATTATGCCCCCTCAAGCTCGAAGTACGGTTTCCATTTTTCTGCGAAGGGAGATAACATTTTTACTCCGGTGATCCGGAAAGCGGTCAGGGAACAGCAGATCAGTAATGCCGGTCATTATACCGTTTACCTTCCATCCTATGACGATAAGCGGCTGATAGATTCCTTGTCTGAATTTAAAGATGTTCAGTGGGACGTTTTTTCGAAGCATAATTCCAAACCTTCCCGAACAAAAAATATAATTATTCATCCCATCGATAGCGCCAGATTTACCTCGAGCATGGCCGCAAGCTCAGGAGTGCTTTGCGGCGCTGGATTTGAAACCCCTGCCGAAGCGTTGTATCTTGGTAAAAAACTGATGGTTGTTCCGATGAAAAACCAGTACGAACAACATCTTAATGCAGCGGCGCTGCAAGCCATGAAAGTTCCGGTCATTAAAGGCATCAAGCCTAAATATTACCCGCGGATTGCTGCATGGCTTGAGAATGGTGAGAAAATTCCTGTTAATTATCCTGATATTACCTGTGAAATTATTGACATGATCGTTAAAAAACACAGCGTGGATACCACATTTGATAATGACGAGGCACTGTTCTTGTAATCCTTATTTTAATGGAATTTGAAAAGGACAGCCTGACCAGGGATTTGTTTGGCAAAGATTTTAAATGGGGGGTTTCCACTGCCGCATACCAAATAGAGGGCAGCCACGACGCCGATGGTAAAGGCAGCTCTGTATGGGATGTATTTTCAGAAAGAAAGGGAAAGATCCTTGGCGGGCATCACGGAAAGATGGCCTGCGATTTCTATAATCTTTATCCTGAAGACATTGCACTTGTTAAAAAACTGAACATCCCTAATCTAAGGTGTTCCTTATCCTGGTCGCGGATCCTTCCCTCCGGAACAGGTTCAGTTAACCAGAAGGGAATTGATTTCTATGACCGGCTGATCGATAAAACCCTTGAAAATGGCATTGATCCTTGGCTGACCTTATATCACTGGGACCTGCCGCATGCTCTTGAGCTAAAAGGGGGATGGACGAACAGGGACATTATTTCATGGTTTGGCGAGTACGCTGAGCTATGTGCTAGACAGTTCGGCGACCGCGTGAAACACTGGATGGTGATGAATGAGCCTATGGTATTTACCGGTGCAGGGTATTTCCTCGGTATACACGCTCCTGGAAGAACGGGACTGAAAAACTTTCTGCCGGCAGTTCACCATAGTGTTTTAAGCATGAGTGAGGGCGGCCGCATTTTAAAAAATATCCTGCCGAATGCAGAGATCGGAACTACTTTTTCCTGCTCTTATGTAGAGCCGTACTCCAGCCGTCCGAAAGATATTGAAGCGGCTAAACGTGCAGACACCTTGATTAACCGGCTGTTTATTGAACCTGTTCTGGGCCTGGGTTATCCTGTGAACGATCTTTCTGTGCTGAAAAAGCTTTATAAATACTTCCTTCCGGGCGATGAGGACAGGATGCCTTTCGACTTCGACTTTATCGGGATTCAGAATTATACGAGGGAGATTGTCAAATACTCGATGTTTACTCCTTACCTCAAAGGTTCTTTAGTACCCGCCAAGAACAGGAAAGTAGCAATAACGTCCATGGGATGGGAGGTTTATCCTGCATCTATGTATGAAATGATCAGGAAATACAATGATTACCCCGGTATAAGGAAGATCTATATCACTGAAAATGGTGCGGCATTTCCTGATCAGATTGCCGATAACGGGATTAATGATGTACAGAGGGTTCATTACCTGCAGGAGAACTTAAAGCAAATCCTTAGAGCCCGCGGGGAAGGCCTGAATGTTGAAGGTTATTTTGTCTGGACCCTCACTGATAATTTTGAATGGGCAGAAGGGTTTAATCCCCGCTTCGGACTGATTTATGTTGATTTTGAGACGCAGCAGCGCATCATTAAATCATCCGGGCATTGGTATTCAAGTTTCCTGCGAGGAATTTAATGCTCAAACAGTGTCCATCTTAAATTGAGAGAACAGTGATTTAATGTCCAGCATCGCATCCAGGTCCTGGCTATCCAGAAAATCGTCATGCTCAGAGTTTCCATCGGTAAAATTTTCAGGACGATATTTATAAATACTCCATTGCCCCTGGTGATATTCAAGCGCGGTAAGGCTTTCCACCCAGTCGCCGGAATTCAGGTACAATACTTCCCCCTTAGCGGAACTGATCGTACGCATTTCAGCCTGATGAATATGACCGCAGATCACGTATTTATATCGTTTATCGATTGCAAGATCGGCGGCAGTATTTTCGAAATGATTAATAAATTTAACGGCATCTTTAAACTGCGCTTTTATGCGCTTTGAGAAACTCATTTTGTCGCGGCCGAAGGAGGTGAGAAGCCAATTTACAAAACTGTTAAGCAGGATCAGGGAATCATACCCAAAGGCTCCAAGCTTCGCAAGCCACTTTGAATTCTGCATGGTAATATCAAACACATCGCCATGAAAGATCCATGCTTTATGTCCGTCAAGGTTGAGAACGAGCTTATTTTGAAGCCTGAAGCTTCCGATCTTAAGATCTGCAAATTTGCGTAACAGTTCATCGTGATTTCCTGTCAGATAGTGGACCGGAACTCCTTCTGAAACAAACTTCATGATGCGGCGAAGCACTTTCGTATGAGATTCAGGCCAGTAAGATTTACTGAATTGCCAGATATCTATAATATCGCCGTTCAGGATAATCTTTTTCGGTTTTATGCTTTTGAGATAGGCCAGAAGCTCTTTGGCGTGACAGCCGTAAGTGCCAAGGTGTATGTCGGATATGATAAGCAGGTCAACTTCGCGTTTTGGCATTCAGGTTTGGGTTTTCCAAAGTAAGGAAACATGAATGAGGGAATTGTTAAGAAGATGTTATGTTTAGGTGGATGGAGGCGATTTCTCATACTGATGCCTTATCTATTATGTAGTGCTTTAATATGAGATAAACCCATCAGTCCTTCGGACGGCTCCCCTTGAAGGAAAGGGGAGCAAAATCGCGGTTAAAAGAGGGCGTAGATCTCACTCACCTCGTCGTTTCCTTCCTCATCGTCGTAACCTCCTCCTTAGTAATCGCATCAGAAGTATTCCCCCAGCTTTTCCTGATATACGTTAGAACTTCCGCAACCTGGTCATCGCTCAGGAAACTGCCATGGGCAGGCATGGTTTCACTGTATGGCAAGCCCCTAACGGTGATGGGGCCAGACAGCCCGTTAATCACTATACTGATCAATCTCTTGCGGTCACCGTTCACCCATTCAGATTCTGCCAGCGGCGGAAAACGGCCACCATCACCCTTGCCATCACGCTGGTGACAAGCTGCACAATACATCGTATAAACCGCAGATGCAGCTACGGGTTTTCCGCGGTCAAGATCGTCTTTTATAGGATCAGGATCTTTGATATTGCTGGCTGTCTTTTTACGAACTTCCATTTTTGCCAGCTGAGCTGTACCAAACTTTGATCTGTCGCCCTTATACATCACACGCCAGATCTTTCCCTTCTCAGTTTCACTGACGTATAACGATCCGTCCGGACCTTCAGCAACACCCATTGGACGATACCCGGCTGAGTTTGCCGTTAACACCGGGTCGCTCTGGATAAATCCGTCTGCAAATACTTCCCAAGGTACTGTTACCACACCATTTAACATGGGAACAAATGCTACAAAATATCCGCCCTGGGGGTAAGGCTGGCGAATGGTAGACCCGTGAAGAACAACAAATGCTCCTTTTTTATACCGTTCAGGAAACTGGTTACCTTTATAAAATAACAGGTCGTTCGGTGCGAAGTGGCCCGGGAAACCCATCAGAGGTTTCGTCAGTTTAGCGCCGTTGCCTTCCTTGATCTTATCGCCCCCGTATTCTGGGTTTAGCAACTTCTTTTTCTTCATATGGTCATAATAGTAATATGGCCATCCCCCATCAATGCCGTCATGGATCTTAAACATCTCTTCTGCGGGAAGCACAGCGCTCTCCCATGGAGAATACAATCCCGGCCATAACATCCTGAAGTTATCTCTTCCATGGACTACCGCATACAATGAATTGGTACTTTTATCCCAATCCATGCCCACAATACTTCTCATTCCGGTGGCTACACGCTTACCGTACTCCTGCTTTTGATTGGGTGTGCTTTCATTGAACTTCCAGATGCCTCCGTGGTCTATCAAGCCAGGACAGCCTTCGCCGGGAATCTCAGCATCGGGCTTGCCTAAGCCCATTGAACCAGGTGTTCCATTTGTGCAGATATCTGTGCCCTGTCCCCAACCCACATACATATAACCCTTGCCATCAAACGCGATCGGCTTAGTCTGGTGCGCATGACTTGGCGGATTATCAATTACAATAGTATCTACTCTACTGTCGGGCACTAACTGGCCCGGGCTAAGTTTCTGGCGATATACAATTAGGTTTGAGCTATAGTAAAGATATCCTTTATGGATCTTCATTGCCGTCCCATACTGGCCGCTTTCATATTTACCAAAGGGAGTAATAATATCTGCTTTCCCATCATTATTAACATCGCGCAAAGCAACGTTACCGTATCCATCATTGCGTGCATGCAGCCTGGTTTTTACGTAGATGTCTCCGTTAGAATTTACAGTAAGGTGCCTTGCAAAACCTTTGAGGCTATCTACTACTGACAAGGCTTCGAAACCATCAGGCATGTAAAGCCCAGCATTATCTTTATCAGCCGGAGGGAGTTTCGGATTTTGAAAGTGCGTGAAACCGTATACAATAAAGAATAACGCAAAAGCTGTTAAATAAACTTCTGGCATCCGGCGCTTAAGAAAATGATTCATCCAGTGTAATAAATTAACATTTCAAAATGATTCAATCAGACTTGACCAGTTAAATTTAAAAAATACTCTGGTCATAAGTTTAACAGAGGCATTGTATATTAAGGACATACAGAGCAACACCCGGACAGTGACGCGGGCCGGCATGACATTGGCTCAGAATAATTACGGCCTCTTCTGTGTTAAGAATCGATATGAGCTTGAAAGAGCAGCTTTAATTAGTTTTTGCCTTTTTTATCACCCTTGCCGTTACTGTTACCTTTGCTTCCTCCAGCCTGAACGCGTTGGTTTGTTCCTGTAACAATTTTCTTGGACTGGCCGGAAGATACACCGTTCCTGTTAGAGTTTGCTGCACGGCTATATTTGGGGTCTTTACTATACTTAATTGAGGACTGTCCTTTGGAGCCTTTATATTTAGCATACTTTATCTTGTCGTTCTTGAAATTAAGATATGGCCTGGGTGTATTGAGTACGACTTTGTATCCATTGTACAGATTATATCCGGAATACCTTGAAGGCAGGGCCGGTGCAAACACCCAATTGTTATTGTTAAGATAAACGAACTGGCGTTTAGGAACATGATAGTAGGTTTCTATATCCGGCAGATAATAATATTCCGCGCGGTCATATCCCACCGGGCCCCACTGAGGCTGAGCGCCTACATTAAAATTTATATTCACCTGCGCTGATAATTTACCAGGCAGCAATGCAATAAAAAATATTGAAGACAGAAGGATTAACTTTTTCATACGTTTTTCTGGTATTGTTACTATTATCATGCCAGATTGAATAATTAAGACTGCTGGTAAAGCACCCATGAAAACATACAAATACTGTGCATCAATCCGGCACCCTATACCTGCTTTTCGATTTCTGTGAGATGGTTATTGATACGATTAACCAGGATTTCCAGTTGTGCTGCGCTCTCATCCAGCAGGTTGATACACTCCTGGCGCTCGGCCAGGTTTGAATTGTTCTGGATTATTTTGACCAATCCCAGGATGGAAGAGAGCGGGCTTCTTACCTCATGCGAACTAATCCTGGCAATCTCTCTCAAAATTTCATTCTGTTTAATCATCAGCTTCTCGTTCACCTTCCGCTCAGTAATAATCGTATGAATGGAGATATATCCAATCTGGCCCGTAATTGGATCATTATAGGGGTTACAGTTAACCTGAACCCAATAGGGCTCTCCTGTCTTCTTATAACTCAGCGATTCGGTAACAAAGCTTTCTTTACACTCCATACTTCTTCCCATTAATTCGATATCCGGATTGCCGGAACCTGGGCCTGCAAGAACTTTCCCGATATCTTCACTAACTACCTCTGTAGCTGAATATCCTGTCATGTTTTCAAACGCCTTATTAACCCATACGATCTGATTATCTTTGTTGGTAATGACCACAAGATTGTTTACGTTGGTAGCCACCAGGGAAAGCCACTGAATTTCACGGATTGCCTTTTTATTAATATCTATATTCTGCATCACGCCTAACAGGCGGATTGCCTTATCATCTTCGAATACGGTCAAGCCGCGGTCCAGCACATATTTATAAGAATTGTCTGCACAACGGAAACGATATTCCATTTCCCAAATAAGCTGCCTGGTTTTTACTGCTGTTTTGATAAATTCTTCCCTATACTTAAGATCTTCAGGATGTACCCGCTCCGACCACCAATCGATATGGGTTTTATCGAATGAATAACCAAAATTATCTTCCAAAGCCTCGCTCCACGTTACTTCGTCTGTACTGAGATCCCAGTCCCATATGGTATCATTACTGGCTTTCAGTAAAATCTCATACCGGTCATATCTATTCTGAAGCCGTGCAGCATTCATCAGTTCCTGTAGCGAATCTTTCTCCTGCTCTTCCATACCCGGACCGCTGTTTGCTTCCCCAATCCCCCGTTCTCCTGCCGGCAATGTAAGCCAAAATGAACTTCCTTCATTTTCCCGGCTTTCCACCCCGATCCTGCCGCCGTTCTTCTCAACAAATTCCTTGCAGATCTGCAAGCCTAATCCTGTGCCTTTTTCCTTGTCAAGACCTTGTGTCGTAAAAAAGGTATCAAGAAATAGTTTCTGTTTAGTTTCTTCTGAAAGCCCGGTCCCGGAATCCGTAACAGTGATCTGTATTTCATTTCCCGTTCTTTCATATGAAACGCTGATGGTGCCTTTCTCGGGGGTAAACTTAATGGCATTGCCAACCAGGTTCCTGACAATAGCTTTGATCATTTCATAATCTGCCGAGACGATACTCCCTTCATCAAGCCTGTTATTGAACTGAATTTGCTTGCTCTCCAAAGGCTTGCTGAAGTAATAACGGAACTCATCCACAACCTTGTTCATGTCGAGAATCTTTGGCTGTATTTTAAATCCATGAAGCTGGCTTTTAGCCCAGATAAGCAAGTTGTCGAGCAAAAGTGTATTCGAACCTATGTCCCTTCTTATTTCTTTAAAAAAATAATTAACATCATCCTTTGAGATCATCCCTTCATCATACATATCCATCATGCTTTTCATTGATGCAAACGGACTTCGCAGGTCATGGGCAATTACCGAGAACAGCTTATCCTTGATGGTATTGATCTGGTCGACATTATCCTTTTGAATTTGAATCTCATTCCTTTGCCCGGTGAGGAGACGATTAGCTTCTTTAATTTTCCTGTTTCCCCAAAAGATCAGGGCGGAAAAAATCACGAAAACAATTAAAACAGCAAGAATGAAAATAAGTATCTTATTTTTTTGGTTAATCTGGGTTTCTGTGCTCACTTGCTGGCTCCGTAACAGCGCGTTCTCGGTTTCCTTTTGCTGGGACTGGAACTTTTCCTGGTACTCCAATATAAGTTTTGACTTTCCAATATTGAACAAGCTATCATATAAGCTGGCGTATTGATCCTGAAACTTGAATGCTTGTTTGTAGTTCCCTTTAGCGCTATAATAATCTGCAAATCCCTGGTAGATCAATAGTTTTTCTCGCTGATTAGGCATTAAAAGTGTCTTTTTATGAGCTTCATCAAGATATAGTTTAGCTCTTGAGAGATTATTGACCTTTAAATTAGCTGCTCCTAAAAGACTTAAACTATTTATTTCGTTCACGAAAAAATCTGTTTCCCTTGACAATGCCAGGGCTTTGTTACCATGAAGGATCGCATTCTGATAGTCTTCAATACCATAGAATGCGAGCCCCGTTTCTTTATAATTTAAAGCGAGCCCTGTTTTGTTGCCCCTCTGCCTGTTTATGGAAATGGACTGCGCCAGCATCTTAATCGCAAAATCGAATTTTTTATTTTTTACACCCAGTGAACCGATATTGTGTAATAAAGCAGATTCAAAGCTTTTATCTTTAGATTTCCTGATAGCATGCAGCGCATTCTCAAATGCCTTCAGGGCATTATAATCGTCTTCCATGCGTAGATTATTCACTCCAATACCATTATAAATCCGGGCGGTCAGTTCATGATCTTTTGCTTTTATAGCAAGAGGAAGAGCAATGGTAAGGGCGTTAATGGATATCATAAGCTTGTTCTGGTAGGTAAAAACAACACCTTCAAGATAATGGCCCCAGGCTATACCACTCGGATAATTCAACTGACGGGATAATTTCAGGGCTTCTTTCCTGTATTTTTCAGTACTGTGAAGATCCGAAATACGTAGGGCGAAAGCGAGAGCGTTCAGTCTCTTTACTTTGTTAGTATCGGACTGGCTTTTCTGAACTTCATTTTTCAAGCTATCAATTCTTCGCTTCTGAGCAAAGCCCGCTGATGGAAAAAACAAGCAGCTTAGCGCGAAACAAAATAAAAGATAAGTTATCTTCCTCATTATTTTTCAGACTGATTCCCTCTCCATTTTGGAGATGTGATTGTGTATTTCATAAATCAGAGAATCAAGCTTTTCTGCGCTTAAATTCAGTAAGACAATATAGTCTTGGGCCTCTGACTGACTTATATTATTTTTGTTTAATAACTTTATAAATTCCAGGATTGATTGCAGCGGGGCCTGCACATCACTGGAACATATATGGGCAATTTCCCGCAATGTTTTATTCATATTCGTCAGGATACGTTCGTCTTCCTTTCTCTCGGTAATGACAGTTTGAATAGAGACATAACCGATGAGTTTTGTTATCGGGTCCACATACTGTGTAGTATCTATTTGGATCCAATAGGGAACGCCGAATTTGGTGTAGTTGATCAGTTCCACAGAAAAATTCTTTCTCTGTTCCAAACTCTTGTCTATCTTCTTCAGTACCCGCTGATCTGTATTGGTCCCTGATAGAAAATATTGGGGCCTTTGGCCAATTATCTCTGCTAATGCATACTTCGTGTGATTCTCAAACGCGTTGTTGACCCATACTATCCTGTCTTCCGCATCAGTGATCACGACCATGTTGTTCACCTTCGTTGCGACGAGCGAGAGACGCTGAATTTCACTATCCGTATTTTTCTGGGCATCAATATTTTGCATAATGCCCATGAACCGGAACGGCTTCTCTTCATCATCATACAAGATAAATCCACGGTCCAGAACATACTTGTATGTGCCATCTGCACAGCGGAAACGATATTCACTTTCCCACTTATCACCTTTCTCATCAAGAGCGTTAATGACCGAGGCCTTAACATCGTCAAAATCGGCAGGATGTATCTTTTCATACCACCATTCACTACTTGTTCTTTCGTCAGGGTATCCGAAATTCACGTTTAAAGCTTCATTCCAGCTTACTTCCCCGCTGATGAAATCTGAATCCCATAGGGTATCATTACTTGCTTTGGACAGCATTTCATACCGGTCATATTTATGCTGAAGTGATATATTGTCTTTGATCGATTTTTTCATTGAGTTTTTTGCAGCTTCGTCTGCCTCATCCTGGTGGGAAAATATCTCATCAGACATGTCATTGCTCTTCGGCAGGGTGAAGCAAAATGAACTGCCCGCTCCGGTTTCGCTTTCTACCCAAATTTTGCCATTATTCCTTTCTACGAACTCTTTACATATCTGGAGTCCAAGCCCTGTTCCTTTTTCTTTGTTCAATCCTTCGGTGGTAAAGAAAGTGTCCTGAAAAAGCTTCTCCTTGTTCTGCTGAGAAATACCAATCCCCGAATCGACAATTTTAATTAATATGTTATTATCCCTCTCTGTACAGGATAGTACTATAGAGCCTTTTTTTGGGGTAAATTTAATCGCATTGCCAACAAGGTTGCGGATAACCGTGTTGGTCATTTCGTAATCTGCGTAGACAACCGTGCCGGCAGGAATGGCCATGGTAATAGATATCTCTTTACCTTCAAGCAGTTTTTTATAATGCCCCAGCACCTGAATGGATAGCCTGTCAAGTGAAACAGGTTTAAGGTCAATTCTGAATCCGTGCAGCTGGCTCTTAGCCCAGACGAGTAAATTATCTAATAAAAGACTGTTGAACCCTATGTCCTTCCGTATCTCCCGGAAGAAAAAATCCAGATCTTCTTTTGAAATTATCCCCTCGTCATACATATCCATCATGCTCTTCATTGATGCGAAAGGGCTTCGAAGATCATGTGCGATCAGTGAAAATAATTTATCTTTTATCTGGTTGGATTGCTCAACATGTTCCTTTTGCTCCTGGATTTGATCTTTCCGTATCGTTAGTATATAGTTACTCCGCTTTATATGCCTGTTCCCCCAAAAGAGAATAAAAGAGAATATCACAAAACCTATAAGCACTCCAAAGGTCAGGTACAGGATCTGATTTCGTTGTTTGATTTTGTCATGCATTGCTAATTGCTTGCTGCGCAAAAGCTTGTTCTCTCTTGCCTTTTGCTGGGTCTGAAACTTCTCCTGGAATTCGATCCTTAGATTGGAGCGGTTTAAATTAAATAAAGAATCGTGGAGCTGGCTTGATTTCTTCTTGTACAAAAAGGCCTCTTTGTAATTCCCTTCTCGCTCGGATAAGGCTGCAAACCCATAATACATGCGAAGCTTTTCATCCTCCATCTTGTCGAAGACCGTCAAGGCAGCCGATTCCTCAAGATAGTTTCTCGCCTGTCTTAAATTATTTAAATTGGTATGGGAGGAACCGAGCAAAATAAGGGCGTTGATAACAGTTCTTGTGAGGTTAACCTGGCTCGCGAAGCTCAGCGATAAATTTCCGTTAACAATCGCCTGACCATAATCTCCCAGTGCAAAGTATACCCTTCCAATCTGAAGATAGGTTAACGCGGCACCGGATTTGTTTCCCAGGGATAAATATAACTTCAATGACTGACCAAATTTTGCCAGGGCCTCCGGGTACTTTTTATCCTTGCTGTAAATTTTCCCGATATTGAGCAGCAAAGCAGGCTTAAAACTCTGGTCCGAAGTGTTGCCAATGAAGCGTAGGGCAGTATTAAAAGCTTTCATCGCACTCTCATCATCCTCCAGTCTGAGATGATTGACGCCAATAGTATTATATGCCCTGCTTACTAATTCGTGGTCTTTTGCCTGGTGCCCCAGATCAATGGCTATAGCTTCCGCATTTAAAGCCGGGAAAAATTTATTCTGATAGGTCAGGTCTATGCCTTCCAGGTAATAGTACCATCCTTTGCCTCTAATGTAATTGAATTTTTTAGAGAGAAAATATGCCTGGTCACGAAGCTTTCTAGCCCTCAGAATATCTGAGCTTCTTAAATGGAATGCCAAAGATGTGAGAATATTTATACGGTTCGTGTCGGGCGCACTTGTGCCCAGTTTCCTCTCGAGGCTATCCACCACAACCCGGTTCTGAGCTAAAACCTGAAAGCCCGGAAGGAATAAAGGCAAAAAGAGAAGTAATATTATTAAACTGTGCCTTGAACGCCGGATCATCTACATCTATCTATTACGAAATCCTATAAAAACGATTGTTTGCCTAAAAGTAAACAATAAAGCAGGTTTTGCAAAAATCTTAAATCAGTCAATTATAATCGTAAGCTGAAGGTTTTAAGCCAAGGGCCCTTCACCAAACTTTGTGTCTCTTGTCGTTTAAATCGCCTCAGCCGGATGGGTGTAAACTTTGTGGTCTTGACGGTTAAAGATCAAACCTGCACGTTTCAATCAGCGTTTGTGTCATCCGATCCGTTCGAGATAGCTTCATAAATGGCATCCTGGATCCGCGGGCGAATACGCAGACTGTTTATTTTATTGGTTACAGATGGATATATACGGTTTGACAGGAAAATATATACCAGGTTATAATTAGGATCAACCCACACACAGGTACCCGTGTACCCGGTATGTCCATAAGTTCCTGCTGAAGCCCGTGAAGACGGATAGCCGGTTCCTTCGCCCCGGTCAAATCCTAACCCGCGGCGGCTTACCCCGGACTGCCGGGAAGTGAAAAGCTTAACTGTTTCGGGCTTAAAAAACTCCACTCCTCCATATTTTCCACCATTCAGAAGCATCTGGTTAAGGATAGCCAGGTCGTTTGCGCTTGCAAATAATCCGGCATGACCAGAAACCCCATTGACAAGGGCGGCCCCCTGATCGTGCACATATCCCTGCAACAGGGACTTGCGGAAATAATTGTCCTGCTCCGTTGGAACTATCTTGTCCTTACTAAAACGGTGAAGCGGATTAAATCCTGCATTCCGCATCCCCAAAGGCTTGTAGAACTCGTCCATTACGTATTGATCGAGCTGTGCTCCGGACTGACGCTCTACGATCTCCTTCATCATGTACATGCTGATGTCACTATACACGTACTGCCCCCGGGTTTTAAGAGGGGACCGGAGCATCTTCGGCCACATCGCATCCTGGTAGTAGTTTCTGCGAACAAAATAATTATCCGCAACCTTGACAGGAAAAAAGAACGAGGAGTCTACGTTGTGATCTGCGGATCTTAGCGTGCTAAGGAAATCGAGGTTAATAAAGCCTGCCTGATGCAGCATCACCTCACGCACAGCAATATTTTCTTTATTAGTTTCCCGGGCTTCACTAAGGTACGATCCGATGCTACCATCAAGTGACAGTTTTTGCTGCTCATAAAGCTTCATTACTGCCATGGTCGTTGCAGCCGTTTTAGTTACCGAAGCGATGTCATAAATATCATCCGTTTCAGTTGGCTTCCCCCCATTATAGGTATGCGATCCGTAGGCCTTATTAAAAATAACGTTCCCGTCTTTTACGACCATCACCACTGCGCTTGGGGTGGCATGCTGACTTATAGCCTCGGCTACGATGTTGTCTATTTTACTGAGCTTTGCTGAACTCACACCCACAGCCTCAGGCGCGGAATAGGTAAGGCGTATTTTCTGTGTTAAAAACCCCGCGCCGAGAGGATAAGAAGGCCCTGCAGCCTGGGTTAAATGGTTGGTTGCGGCTATACCGCCGAATATCAGCTGTGCGGAGTTGTCGGCTGCGATTGTTGTATTATCGGGGCTCCAGATAATGGGAGCAGTTATTGATGTTAAAAATTGCAGGGATGCAGGATTTCCATAGCCGGCCAGGATCACTTCTTTCTGCTCTTGTGCTTCAAGGATATAATTAATTGTTTCCGGCTTAATTAAGGATTCGGCAGTAACCTGTATAATAAGCGTGGTGTAGGGTTGAAGCTGGTTTTTTGTAATATTTCCAAATGTAAATTGCTCTACCGGCGCATAGTTCCGCAGCATGCTGTTAAAAGCATATGAATACGGTGTCCCAATATTTATGGTGGCGATCTTTCGCTGCTTTAAATTGATCAGGGGAATAATACCGCCCGCGTTATTTAATAGTACAGAGGTTTGCTGGGTATGTTTCGCAAAATTTACTTTAGCGGCGGGTTCCGTTGAAGGGAGCTGCCCGCTAAATCCCGCAAATAAAACCATCAGCAAAGGCATTCCTATGATGGCGGAATAGCTACGATTCCTCCACAGTTTCTCAAAATTCTTCCTCACATTATTAGTCAAAAGCGTTCACACTCATCGTATATTCATCGTCAGGTAAGCTGTTTTTTTAAGGGATCCCCCGTCCTTAAAGCTTATTTATTGCCCGCAATTAAGCAGGCTGTAAATAGGATAACGCCGCATTCGCGATAATAGTCTTATCAGCTAGAAATAGCAAAGTCTCTCATCCGCTTACGATGACACGATGTTAAAGTTTCATTTTTTTACAGAATTAGAAGGAAAAGGGGAAAACCCAGTGTAAGAGCTTTATTTCAAGACCCTCATTGCCTGCTTTTGATATTTATTTTCCCAAGTTGTTTATCAGCCTGTACAGGACGCACAAAACAAGTATCCGGCAAGGCTGGCGCCCCTTCGGGTTGCGGTGCATCGCCCATGCGCATTAAAAAAGACAAAAATGGGGGCTTAGTAGGTCAATTGCCGGTTGCCCGTAATTTCCGACGATCAGTCTTATCCCCCATGCGTCGGCATACGGATACAAAGCAGTAAACACTCCTGCGTTTGACGAGATTGCAAGAAGTGGTGCTTTGTTCACCAATGCCTATTCGGCTTCACCAGGCCGCAGCCTGTCAAGGGCAGCTTTATTAACAGGGAGAAATGACTGGCAATTACGTGGAGAGATGTTCGTGCGGGAGAAGAAACCCATGTTTTGCTAAATAAGATCGTTCCTGACGAACATTTTAAGAAAGAAGTAGAAGATTTAATGGTTCAAGCCCCAAAAAATAGAAAATGAAATTAATACGTTTTGGCGAAGCCGGAAATGAGAAGCCGGGAGTTTTATTAGACGATGTTAGATATGATGTTTCCGCTATTGGTGAAGATTATAACGAGGCATTTTTTGAGAATGACGGACTTAATCGTCTGGAAAATTTTTTGAAAGAAAACAATGGAAAATTACCGGTAGTAACTAACGATGTTCGCTTAGGCCCGCCTGTTGCACGGCCATCAAAAATTGTTTGTATTGGATTGAATTATGCAAAACATGCTGTTGAATCCGGAGCAGTTGTTCCTCTTGAACCCATTATCTTTATGAAGTCGACCACTGCTTATTGTGGCCCGAATGATGAAATAATGATCCCAAAAAACTCAGAAAAAACCGATTGGGAAGTTGAACTTGCATTTGTGATAGGAAAAAAAGCCAGCTATGTAGACGAAGGCGAGGCCCTGGATTACATTGCCGGATATTGCCTTCATAACGATGTATCTGAGCGTGCTTACCAGTTAGAACGGTCAGGAACATGGGATAAGGGAAAAGGCTGCGATACATTCGCACCTGTAGGCCCATTTCTGGCAACCAAAGATGAAATTGCAAACGTTCATAACTTGCGTCTCTGGTTAAAATTGAATGGTAAAATGTTACAGGACGGAAATACAGATGATTTGATTTTTAACATTCCTTTCCTTGTTTCTTACATCAGCCAGTTTATGACCTTGCTGCCCGGTGATATCGTTTCCACCGGCACCCCTTCAGGTGTAGGTTTGGGATTTAAACCGCCTTTTTATTTAAAACCCGGGGATATTATTGAACTTGGTATTGACGGTTTAGGATCGGCATCACAAAAAACTGTAGCTTACAAAAGTAATGATGGGCGATAGCAAAAATTTACGAGCTTAAAATATAGCTTCTTAAAGCAGAAAAGCAGACGGTAATTTGTTTCATAAATCAAGCTTAAATTGGAACTTGCTCATCCTGAATGACTTTGGGATCCAGCCTTCTGATGCACAAAGCAGGGCTTCATTGATGGAGATCATCGAGGACCGGCACGGTAGGACCTCTCTGATTATTACCTCGCAGCTACCCGTAAGTAAATGGTTTGAAGTGATTGGCAAAAAAACGATTGCTGATGCTATACTGGACCGGATTTTTGGTTCCTGTAGCTGAAAGTTTGATGGCATGAACGCCTTTAGGCAGGTCCCTGGTTGAAATTAACACCCAGTTGTTTTAAGGGCATGGGTCTGTATCTTTAGTTGAGTTGAAGCAGATGGAGTTAAAACAGCATCCTCTTTTTTGAAAGAAGTTAAAGTAGAGGTTATGGCATAGCACATTAATAAAAGTTTCCAAAGATTTTTCATTTACTTTAAAATTAGTTTAGTTAGTTTTAGTCAATGTATTAATTTTTTCATCCTGTAGTTTAAAGCAGATTTTAGTTAAAATAAGCACGAATGTGGAAACTTATAGCATTATTGTGTATAAATTAGGATTTTCCTGCATAAACACCTCATGGTAGAGTACACTTGGGTTGGGAGTTGCAGTGGTTGCCTAAGGTGCATCGGTACAAGACAGGGATGGCAATTGCTTTTTTGTACTATAACCCTTATTTCCATGGCTTTACTGAGACAGGTGATTTTGACCTGATACCATAAAACCAATTCAAAACCTCCGACTTAAGGTCTGAAGTGATCTCAGGATGTTGCTTTGCCAGATCAATAGTTTCACCAGGATTGGATTCTATGTTATAAAGCTCCACATGTTTGCCATTTATATTGGTGAGTAATTTCCATTTCCCTTTTCTGATGGCCAAATCCTGAAACTCGTGGGTGGGGCCTTGGGTATCAGGCGGACGTACCCACATCACCGGCGCGGCCCTATCGCTGCCTGAGTCTCCGAACCATATCTCCTTCATATCCATTCCGTCAAATTTAATAGAATCAGGAGCTTTAATCCCGGCAATTGACAAAATACTGGGCGGGAGATCCATTCCAGCAAGAATGGTATTGTTATTAACCTTTCCCACCATTTTAGGGTTAACCCTTCCCGGCGCCCAAACAATAAAAGGTTCCTTTATTCCACCTTCATACAGTTGACCTTTTCGACCGCGAAGCCCACCAGCAGAACCAATTCCCTGGGGCGGGCCATTATCACTGCTAAGTAGTATTAATGTATTATCCCTTAGTTTTGGGTCATTCCTGACATGTTCAAACAAGCGACCCAATTGCTTGTCAAGCTCAGTAATTACCCCAAGATATTGTGAATTCAACGAACTATCGCCCCGTAATTCAGGGGGTGATTCTATCGGGGTATGGACATCTGATGTCCATAAATTAATATAAAAGGGCTGGTCCTGTTCCTGTGCTTTTTTGATCTCTTCCAAAACCTTGTTTACATAGATCCCTGTTTCCTGATGACGAGTAATCCAGGTAACGCTTCCATGACCTAATTTCTCCTGCTCTACACTAAGTGGAAACCGATGGGAACCATTCCACTTATAGGTTTCAAATATCCAGCCTATGCGCTCTCCCAATCCTTCAAAAGAAGTATAGGAGCTATTAAACCCGAAATCGGCTATCAAAGGTGCCCCATGTACATTCCGCTGGCCTCCCATATGCCATTTGCCCACATGGGCGGTATAATAACCTTCTTTTTGTAATATCCTGGCCAAACTTGGCGCTTTAATATCCAGGTACTGATCCATGCCACGCTTTATATTTCTGGCACTATCAGCAAGGTAAGAGGTTATATTCCATCGTAAGGGATATTGACCCGTTAGTACCGCAACCCTTGAAGGCGAACAGATTGGTGAGTTGACATAAAACTGCGTAAAACGCATCCCTTCTTCAGCTAGCCTGTCGATATGTGGGGTTTTCACGCCTGCATTTCCATAAATAGATAAATCACCGTATCCCATATCATCTATAAAAACAAAAATAATATTAGGGCGTTTAACAGAATTTGTAGCTGAGGGTTTACGGATCGTTTTATTACAGGAAAGCGAAAAGATGACAAATACTATAAAAATTAATTTTCTATACATGGAGTTTATTTTTATTCTGATTCAATGTCGCATCAACAAAAGCCGGCATCCAGACTGCAATATCTATCTTTGTTTTGCGCACCTATTTAATGCTTTAATTTTACTTTAATGAGCCATTAATTTTCCATTCTTTTGGCGCTTTAAAACCTTTCTGACCTTCTTCTTTGGGCGGGACCTGTTTTGAGGCTTTTATAAACTCAAAAGGTTTTATTATCTCTTTTAGATCAGTATAGATTTTCATATTATCTGCCAGGACATTGTTTTTTTCTACCAGGTCTGAGGCCATATCAAAAAGCATGTCTTCCTTAAGCTTGGTTCTTGGATTTGCTCCCGACATCAACAGAAGCTTCCAGTTGTTATTCACCATTGCACCATTGCCTAGATACAAGTTTCTGTCTGTCTGATATTTTTTTCCTTTTAGTATAGGTAACATACTGCTCCCATCGAAAGGATTTTTTGGCATGTCCTTTATTCCTGCCACTTCACAAAGGGTGGGCATAACGTCAATATAACCCATTACCTGTTCAATCTGGCGGGAACCTTTAAATCCATTTGGCCATTTAATAATAGCAGGGGCCCTAACGCCACCCTCCCATTCCTGGTATTTATGCCCTCTTAACTCTCCGCTTGATGCAGCTTCACCAGCTCCATTATCACTTTGGAACAGAACAATTGTATTGTCTTCAATCTTTAGTTCTTTAAGTACTTGCAATATCTTGCCTATACCATCATCCATATTAGAAACCATCGCCGCATATGTTTGCCGTTTTGTGTTTCCTTTATGGGATTTATCCGCATTTTCATTATCAGCAAACACTGGTTTCGTCTCATCAAAACCATACCTTAATAAATCAACTTTTTTTGCCTGTAAAGGACTATGCGGGGCATTAAATGCTACATACAGAAAAAATGGTGATTCCTTGGAATACTTTTGGATACATTTTACAGCTTCTTCAGAAATTAAGTCTGTTGCATACCCCTTATCATAACTGGATTCGTAATCATTATGCCAATCCAGCTCTCCTTCTCTTTTATGTGTAAAATAATCAATAGCCCCATTAAAATGCCCATAGAAATGCGTGAAACCTCTTTTCAAAGGATGGTATGGTAACATACTATGTCCCAGGTGCCATTTCCCAAGAATAGCCCTATTTTTATAGCCTGCTTTTTCCAGAATTTGCGGGATAAACACCTCGTTGGTGTCAACACCAAAATCAGACCATGGCGGAATAACCGTTTCACGTAAGCCAAAACGATCAGGATAACGCCCGGTTAGTAAGCCAGCTCGTGTCGGCGAGCAAATAGAGGCAGTATAAAAACGATTTAAAATCACCCCTTCTTTTGCCAGCTGATCAATATTAGGTGTCATAATCTCACTCCCGTGAAAGCCTACATCACCCCATCCAAGATCATCAGCAAGGATTATAATGATATTTGGTTTTTTTGCCTGCCCGCAACCCAGCAAGGGAATCATAATTAAAAAACAGACCAGTCTCTTCATTTTAATTTAAGTTTGTTAAATACAGTTCCTAATTCACAGCTATTTCCCCGGAAATTGAGACTTTTAATATTTGAAAGTAACAGGTAAGGTTTAAACACCTAAGCTGTAAATCTTTAGTGATAGACTAAAAGTGTTGTTCTATACACTATAATTTTTGTCTTTAACATCTGTTTTAAAAACAACAGCAGAAAAAGCCTCGTTATAACTTTAATTTTTCTGTAGTTCACTCAGTTTCTTAAACAATGCCTTATCGAACTCTTCCAGACCAAATATTCCGTTCAAATGACTGGTAGAGACCCAGGGTAGCCAGGCACGCTTCCGCCCTATCCCCCGTTCCGGCGCCAGGCTCCAGTGTTCCTGTTGCCAGCCCGGCCCGCGAAGATCGTACGTGCGTCCGGGCAGGGCCAGCATACCCTTAGTATTGTGGAGCAGTATCCGGGCTGTCTCTAAATAATGATCATCCTGCGTTTTTACAGACAACCTGGCATATTCGTCAACATCAAAGGCCATATACGCATCAACCAGGGAATGTCCGGTTGAAATTAATTGAAGTCCTACCGTCGATACTCCCTTCTTCCAGTGCAGCACGGCATTGCTTTCATCTTCAGGCATGGGTACATTCCAGATATAAATCCAGGTCTCGGCAAAGTCGGCCGCTGTACAGGCTCGCTCCAGCCATTTCTTATCCCCTGAAGCATCATACAGGCTCAGATAAGCTTCCAAGGAAAGCGTTCCCGCCTCTTTATCCACCACATCCGGATTATCTATTGTACCGCCAACAAATAGGCCCCGGTACTGTCCATCTTTCCAGCAGAATTCTCCCGCCCGGAAAGCCGCCTCCCGGTATCTTTCGTCACCGGTAAGCTCAGCCAATAAAAGCAGGAATGGAATAGCATTGTACGTTGATTTCGGAGAAGCATCCGCAACCCTGCCGCTGACCGGCTCCCATGCCCGTGGAAACCCTCCCACAGCAGTCTGCTGCGGCAGAAGCCAGTCGGCAAAGGAACGGGCCCAGTCCACCCAAGCCTTATAATCTCTCCCCTGAGCCTTTTCACGTTTAGCCGCTTTCAGCAGGGACTTCAGGTCGTCGCCATAGGATCTTAAAAAAACCCTCTCCATTCGTGGAATAGCCAAGGCCGGTTTAGCAGTATCAAAGTAGAAGCCCTCGCCTTCAGGCGGCGAGAGATTTAATTTCAAGTAAGTATTGATAATATTTAATGCCAGACGGCGGTGTTCTGCCCTGTTCGGTGTACCTTCGCGGTCTGCATCCTGCAGTAGGAAATTAGCGGCTTCCAAGGTTTTGCCTGTAAAGCCCATCACTGTTTTCTTATCAGAAACAGCACCTTGTTCAAGCACTGCAGGAATTGAATTACGTATGCCTGTGACCCCGTTTATGGTTTCTACCCGCTCCCCAAGCATGTCAATCAGGCTTCGGCGTGCCTGCTCGATATCCTGCCTGTTTACCTGAGGTTTTAAGGTGTTCCATGCCCAGCGCCAGGCATTCTTGTAATAATCCTTAAACTCCTTATCCGATTTATGAAATCGAAAATCAACCTGATAATCCTGGACAAAACCGTCTTTCAAGGGATGGTACCGGCGGCGCCATCTATGCATCTGCCCTCCCGGATAAACATAACCCTGATACGTAGTCTCGCCTTCGGTGCCGGGCCATACATAACCAAGCTCTATACGCCCTTCACGCTCTTCGGCACCTAAGGCACCGAACTTAAACCGTTCGTCAATCAGTATTTCTGCCCGGCGGTCGTGCGAATCTTCACGGGTGGTGTTCCCTTCCGGGCGGGGATCCAGGATAGTGACCGAGCTCCCGTCTTTATAATGCAACCCAAACATCGGTGCCGGAAGCCGGTCTTCACGTATCCAGGTTTGCAGCCCTCCTTCGCTTCCCCCGATGGCGGCCTTTGTAATATGCGCCGTACTCCCGTAAATCATTCCCGGGGCAAAATAATTGACATTGGCCCTGACCTGCTTTTCCTGATTGATAAATTTTATGGATGACAGGAAGCCTCCTGCTGCATTTCCCAGCACCTTTACTTTCCTCGACAAGTGTAGCACCTCTCCCTTTATTTCCCATTTATCGGTAACAACAAACGATACACCGCCCATCTGCACCTGCGCATGCCCGGTAAAACTGCTGCTTTCTTTGATAATGCTTTCGTAGCCCGAAACCTTCTCTGTCCTGTCAGCAGAATCTTTATACAGCTCTATCTGTACCGGATATCGCTGGGATAACGATGACAGGCCTGCACCGGCTATGTATATCCCCCAGTGCTTATCAGTTCTTTTCTTTACCGACACTTTAGCCCCAGTTGATAATTTACCGATAAGGATCTCACTATCGGCCGCTGTATTCCTTTGGCGGATAGCCGTGCAATTTGTGCAAAAACCGGTAATTATAAGACTAAAAAAGGATGCTATAAAAATTCTTTTATATATCAATTTTGACTATTAATTGGTTTATTTTTTATTTTATCAAACAATTTTTACTCATACATCGGTGGATTAACATAAGCCCGGTCTGCCCATACATCATACATTTTTTCCATTTTTTTAGCTCGTTCAGGATATTTACTAATTAAATTATTGATTTCACTTCTATCTTCCTCAATATTATATAACTCCCATGATCCCTTGTGAACCTTGACTAATTTCCATTCCTTATCACGTACCGCCTGGCAACCAGCATGTTCCCAGTAAATTCTTCTGTCAGTATTAAACTTTTCAGATTTATCTATGATCAATGGAATTATACTTTGTCCTTCCATTGGGATGATATTGTTGCCGTTTAGCGTTTCAGGATACTTCGCTTTAGCAACTTCTAGCAAAGTAGGCATCACATCTATTAAATGCGTCGGGGTTCGAACAAAATTTCCGGGTGCGTTTTTAATCCCCTTAGGCCAGTGAACGATCAAGGGAGTGGAAATGCCGCCCTCATGCACGTAGGTTTTATACATTCTGAAAGGGGTGTTAGAAGCAAGGGCCCAGCCAAGCCCATAACTTACAAACGAGTTAGTAGTTCCATAAAGATCAAGGTTATCCCTTGGCTCCATAGCGCTAAATCCCCCAACATCACCTCCAATAGCCCCACCGTTATCAGAGAGGAAAATAATAATGGTATTGTCCAGTTTGTTTTCATCCTTTAGGTAGGTGACCAGCCTTCCGATATTCTGGTCCACATTATCTACCATAGCGGCATAAACCGCCATTCTTTTGGCAAGGTCTTTCTGTTTTTCCCTGCTGAACGTTTCCCATGCTGGAAGTTCACCTCTGGTAAAAGGCCAAGCCCCTTCCTTTTTATACCTGTCATCAGACCTTTCACTAAGGTTTGCATTTTTTGCTTTAAATATTCCGAGGGCTGATTGCCGTTGATAACGTTCTTTCCTCAATTTATCCCAACCTTTCAGATATTTATCTTCATACTTTTTTATATCCTGGGGCAGGGCCTGCAGCGGCCAGTGCGGCGCATTATAAGCTAAATAAAGAAAAAAAGGATCTTCTTTTCTTTCATTGAGGTGCTGATCTAAAAATAATTTGGCATAATCGGTAAAGCGATTGGTTGCATAAAAATCCTTATCTGGTTTCACCGTATCCCGATCAAGGGTTATGGGCCTTGGATTTTTATCGTGGGGATATTTCTTTACGTTACCCGGCTCGAAATAAGAGATCGCACCTTCCAGCGATCCATAAAAACGATCGAAGCCCCAATCGAGCGGTTGTTCGCCCGGATTATTGCCCAGATGCCATTTTCCGGTCATGTAAGTACCATAACCTGCATCTTTTAATACCTGGGCAATTGTTGTGCAGCGCTCGCGTACCAGGTGGCCTTTAAAGCCGGGCTTATCTGTTCTATTCTCTATCATCAAACCCATTCCTGCCTGATGGCTGTAGAGGCCTGTTAACAAGGATGCCCTTGTAGGACAGCATCGGGATGTATTGTAAAACTGGGTAAAACGCACTCCTTCCGCAGCGAGGCGATCGAGGTTTGGGGTAGCTATTTCACTGCCGTAACATCCAATATCTGAAAAGCCCATATCATCCACCATTATTAATACAATATTGGGACGTTCCTGACTATAGCCATAGGGTGAAGTCAAAACAAATCCTGACAAGCAAAAAATAACAAGATGTGCAAAACGTATAATCATGTAATTTTATTTAGTCGATCATTATTTCAAGACTGCTTTTTTAAAATCATCCATAGTAAGCCAGAAATCACCTTTATACCCGCTCCACAGTAATAGACTTTTTCTACCATCGCCATCATCATCACAAACAGCAACATCTATCCCGATTTTATCTCCTCTTTGGGCATAAAAATTTGGAATGGCAAAACCGGTCTCAATTAAATAACCAGTATCAGTTTTTTTGCTCACCACTTTTCCATGCCATTCATTGTTAAATTTTATAGTTTGAGCAGAATCTGTATAATAAATACCTTCCGTATCATTAAAAAAAACTTTTGGAGTTTCTGCAGGGAGGAAATGCATTTCATGTCCTCTTAACCTCTTTCCAATCCGATCTTCTAAGGAATTTTCGGGGCCGATTTCAGTAATTCTGTCACCTGCTATATTTTGATGATCTAAATAGATTTCGATGCAGTCGTTTAACCAGGAATAAGGCTGGTCAAAACTGGAAAGTTTATCATCGTTCACTTCAAACAGGAAATATAGTTTACCATCAGCATGGGCAGCACGCCAATTAAAACTCAAATCTTTATTACCCTGCCATTCTCCTTGAGGCAGTCCTTCGCCAATCCATAAATGATCCGCACCCTGGACTGTTATAGGACTTATTGACTCCCAATCGCTAATTTCTCCGTCAACGGTTATCTGGCTGTTAACGATTTCATGGTCATCAGCAGCAGGACTTTTTTGTGAACATGCTGCCAATAATATACTCAGGGTTATTAAACTAACTATTTTTACCATTTGTTTTTTAATCAGATTCATTATTTAACCTTAAAGCTTGCAGAAACCTTTTTCAATTTAACTACTTTAAAGGCAGAGTGCTACCTTTTTCCATTCAGTTTCTAATACTTTTTTGACCATCGTATACGGTTAGTTTTTTACGAATATGATCCTTCTGGATTATTCAATCCAGATGTTTTGAGTAAAAGCCCCGTTTGCGGCAACATCCCATACTTCAAGCCTTACCCATTTCCTTCCCTTCAGATTCACTGGAAATGTAAACAACTGTTTTCCAAATGCTTTAGTCTCATGCAGGTCTATTCTCTCACGATAAACCTGACTGCCGTCACCGGAAAGGATTTCAACAAAATTTAGCGGAAATGTCCAATCTATTTCAATGTCAATTGAGGCTTTATTATTATTATTTAACTGAAGTGCCTCACCAGCTTTTTTTCCATTAACCGTAAATCGTGGCAGTAGTACCTCTCCTGTTGATACAAAAAACCTCCCGTTTTCCATAGCTTCCAGCACAGACTGCCAGCCATCCTCGAATTTGGGAAGTTTATCCAACTGAAGATAATTAACGTTCATGTGTCCATAAAGCTCGTATTCGGGCTCAAGCCTAAAAAGATCAGCTTCACCGATTACATGTTTTTTATATCCCCAATTGGCCATATCATCCATTAAATCCAGCACTCTTTTTCCTAATTTAGGCTGTGACAAATCCGCCGGCAGCGATTTCCATGCTGCTCCCAAAAAACGATCGGAATGAAAGAACTCCTCTTGTTTATACTTATCAGGAAAACCGGTAGAGCCTTTAGTCCGGGCGTGAGCAGTCCACGCTAAGCCGTTTTCTAATTCCAGCAATTTTAGCATTTCATCTTTTATTGTTCACGCGATAGATTTTTCCATATACAGGATCATGTTCAATAAAGGATTCGTTTGGCTTCCTAGACAATAACCAATATACCGGTTTAGGAAAAAGAAGCATCCAATGCCCGCCAAAAAACCTATTAGGCTCTTCTCCCGGGAGCATTAGAAAGTCGGCGCTGGAGAGCCGTTCGGACTCTTTAAACATCATCTGATATTCATATAGGCGCTTAGGACGCTGATGTACATATTCATGTTCTCCTCGAAACAAATGAAATTCTCCAAGATGCATAATATTTACACCCAAATTTTTGAGAGCGGTAACATGTCCCGGGATCTCTGGTAAAGGCTGGTGGGTAAGTACGTCATTAACATGTTCTGTATGAAAATGACTGGCCATAGTTTTGTAACCTGAAAGCGGTTTATAAGAGTCGTTATGGGTGAACGCTTTTGCCGCTTCAAGGATCTGCCCATCTTTATTGGCGCTAAACACACAAAAAAAACTTTGTGCTGGTCTGGCGGAGCATTGAACCAAGGCACAAAACGGAGATCCCCCATCAGCTCCTGCCTTATTCCAATTCCATAGCCTGAAATCATGTTCCGGTAATTATTACCATACCACGTATATTTTAAGTTATAGGCATTGTCCTGAGGATAAAAGAATTGATGCGGTGAAGGAAGTATTGCTAAACTTCCTCCAGTACTTTCTCCAATGATAGTGCGGTACTTAACTGCAAGGTTTTTACTCTGTTCTTTTGGTATTACTTTTTTAGACTGTAAAATATCCATTGGATCGGCCCAAAAAACCTCTTTCCATGCCGGCTCTGTACTGACCATTCCGGCATCATAAACGATCGCCGTAGAATCTCTCGGGGAGGTCATTACGGCTGCAACATTGAACAAAGAGCTTCCATTGTATAAGGTTATTTCTAAATGACCAGTAAAATCGCCCGCATTCATGGCAGAAAAGGTTATTTTAGTACGAGACCCGTCACTGCTTACCTTTACATTTTTCTTATCGAGCTTAATATTATAAGTTTCATTAGCGAGATATCCTGTTATATCAAAAAAGATATTCCATCCGCTACCCTTGGTAAGATCCCTTTTTCCGACAGTGAGCAAAAATTCAGGATTTAAATTCGATGCGATTTCTGTAAAACTATTCTCACTGCTAATCTGGATACTTTGAAATAAAGGCTCATCTCTCTTGAGATTAAAAATCATCCTTCCTGCTTCTGTTTTCTTAACAGGCCAGGTAATCTGCAGCACATCATTGGCCAAAGTAGCCTGTACACCACTTTTTTTATCAAAATTAGTGAGGTCAACCGGGGTCTGAGCTGCTAAAAATCTGCTGAAGAACAAACAAAAAAGCAGGATGTGTTTTTTAGACATATATTTAGTTATACGCATTTCCCGGAATCGGTTAATTGTTTTAACTGAAGCATCGTCAATCAATAGTAATTATAAGCTTTCCCCGCCACTACTTATTTCCACTCAACTTCTAATACTATTTTGATATTTTTATGGATTAGACAAACATTAACTGTATATCATGCAAAGATTAATCAGAACCTATTTTATTTACAGATCATGAAAGCTTCACTTGAGCAAGTTCCTGTATGTACTAATTCTTCATTTCTGGTAAGGGAATTCAATGTTCCATACTTTGAAGCCCCCCTGCATTTTCACCCCGTATTTGAACTTACATTAATTACTGAAAGTAAGGGCAAGCGTTTTATTCGCGACCACATGGGTGATTTCGATATTAATGACCTGGTGTTTATGGCTCCCAACGTACCGCATTTCTACCGTTGCATTGATTCGTATTATGAAAACAATGCACATCTAAGGGCCAGAGCTATTATTATTCAGTTTAAGGAGGATTTTTTAGGAAAAGATTTTTTCTCTATTCCCGAAATGACCCTTATTAATAAATTATTCTGCGATTCTGTGAGGGGCATCGTTTACCATAACAAAACACGCAAGGAAATAATTACACGGATGAAAAAAATTCGTTATGCAAATGGAGTTGAAAAATTAAACCAATTACTTTCTATTTTAGAAATCCTTGCAAATTCTGAAGATTCACAGTTATTATCTAAACATAATCTGATAGGTTATAATCCCAAAGACAATGAACGTATGAGTAAGATATACGAATTTGTTATGTCGAATTTTACTAAAAATATTTGTTTGCAGGATGTAGCGGATATTGCTAATATGAGTGAAGCTGCGTTTTGCAGGTATTTTAAGAAAAAGACCAGAAAAACGTTTACCTCGTTTTTAAATGAAGTAAGAATAGCTCATGCTTCTAAACTGCTTATAGAAGATGATCTCAACGTATCACAGATATGCTATAAATCCGGCTTTGAAAATCTTTCAAATTTTAACAGGCAATTTAAATCTTTTACTAAAGTAACCCCTTTAACGTATAAACAGCAATTTAGGGAACTTCCAACTTCGTCAACTGAGTATTTAGTTTTATAAGGAATTATGTTATAGATTGAAAGGGTAAACCGTAATACGTAAATAAATAAAATGGAATCAACAAGATGCCATCTGTAGCGCTTCCATTACATTTAATTTGATTTTTTGATAATTACCCGCTGCAATTAGATTTTTTTCTGCAAGCCATGAACCTCCAACGGCTATTACAGATTTGTGCCGGATAAACTGCTGCATGTTTTGAAGATTTACGCCGCCCATAGGTATAAACTTAACCCCCGTATGCCCGTAAGGGCCTTCCAGTGCTTTTAACATTTCCAGTCCGCCGGCCTGAGCGGCTGGAAATAATTTCAGGATTTTACATCCCAGTTCTAAAGCGACTTCAATTTCTGATGGGGTCATTACTCCGGGAATAAAGGGGAAGTTAAGTCGGGCAGCTTCTTTGCACAGCCCTCTATTCCTTAAGGGATTCATAACCTTTTGCATTCATATCTTCTTTGGATGGCCTTGGCCTTTTTCGGTTTGGCAATGGCTGCCCTGTTTCCCGGCTAAATTCATCGGGCGTTCTCCTTGAAGGAAGACTATCACCAGTATCTTTACGCATTTTATCCAACTGCCTTCGCATAGTATTAAGTATGCTGTAATAGGCAGCATCCTTAACAAGATTATTTAGTTCATAAGGATCTTTTTCCGTATCATAAAGTTCTTCAGGCATTTTAGGCAAATAAAAATAAGACATCAGCGCGGTGTCCAGTGTCCCATTCCCTTTTTGTTTTAACATGTACTGGAAAGTAAGGTCGCGAAGAATATCTGCCGATGGCGTTTCAGGCAGATCAGGATAAAAATTGCGAATGTATTTATATCTTTTATCCCTTACAGCCCTTCCATAATCTTCAAAATCATGCCAGTGATCTTCGGCATAGATATATTGCCTTATTTCTTTTTGAGGATCTGATAAAAGAGGGCTTATATCTTTGCCTATAAATTCAGGGCCTGGTTTTACTTTTGCTACAGAAAGAACTGTTGTGGCAATATCAACCGAACTAACCAGCGCCCCTGTTACTGTTCCCTTTTTTACAAAAGCTGGCCACTTTATAATCCATGGTGTTTTAATACCCCCGTCATAAAGGGTAGTTTTCTCCCTTGGGAAAGGCCTTCCGTTATCACTAATAAACAATATAAGTGTATTATCTTCAATCCCTTCAGATTTCAGCTCTTGCATTACTTTACCCACATAACTATCCATCCGGCTTATCTCATCATAATAATTTACACAGTCCTGGCGCACTTCTTTAGCATCCGGAAGGTATGGCGGGAGCATAACATCTGATGGCAAATGGGGTACCGATATTGCCTGCTCCTTGTATGGGCGATGCGGATCAACAGAGGCCAGCCATAAAAAGAATGGCTTATCTTTGGGATGTTTTTTAAGTGTGCTTACCCAGTTCTGGCATCCGCTGTCATCACTAACGATAACTTCATCCCCCGCTCCTTTATTTTCTTCTCCGTAAACAAACCCTTCTGTATTTTCCATTGCCAGAAAATCAAAACGATTAATCAAGGCATCGCCCAGGTGCCATTTACCCGCTTGTGCCGTCCAGTAACCAGCTTCTTTAAGTTTTTCTACAAACGTGATTTTATTGGCCGGCACAGGCCAATGAAGTTGCTCCGCATCTGTTTGATGTGGGTAGCTGCCTGTAATAATACTTGCCCGGCTTGGGCTGCATGAACTCGTAGTAAGATAAGCATTAGTAAAACGCATTCCCTCTTCTGCCAGCTTATCTATATTAGGGGTCTTAATAAAGGGATGACCATATGTTCCCAGATCACTGGAGCCCAGATCGTCTGCAATAATTAGTATAATATTGGGGCGTTTATCTTGTAAGGGTGCAGATAAACTAAAGATATTGGTGAATACACATATAAAGATAGCCTGGATTTTAAACATGTCTGGTTAATATAAATTATGCTAATATAATGATCTGAAAATTAATGATATGCTTTGGCATACAATTCCCAGGCGAAATAAAAACCAGTTGGCCATGTGTACAACTTGGCGCAGAAATATTTCTGCGAGCGGGATTCTGAAACAAGTGCAGGACGACGAAATCGAACCGTCCCATACTATACTGAAAATCAATTAATTGCAAAACGGATTTTTGCCTGCTCACCAAATGTTCACCAAAAAGCAGTTTCAGGGCTGCAAATAGGTATAATAAAGGTACGAAAAATTGAGATTTGACAGAAATAATTTGATGAATTCTGACCGTACTATCCCGCATAAAACGCTTCCGACATTACATCCAGTTCCCTGCCGGATAATTTATATTTGGAAGCAATCTGCCGCCAATTGGAAATACTTTTCTTCATATCATTGATCATTGCAGATGCGTCCTTCGGCTTAATTCTAAAATGCTCAGCTACTTCCAGAGCAAGCTCCAGGCTTAGAGAATTGTCGTTTTCAGAAATATTCAGGGTTAAACCGGTTCCCGCACTTACAGCATTCATATCATATGCCGGAGAAAGTCCCCATCCATCGGGATAGAGCAGAAATCCATGATTACGTAAATGATCGTCAGTGTTCCTGACCATAATATTGAATAGTATCCGTTTCCAAAGCTCTTTAAGATTTTCATTTATGTTCTCACATCTCTGCTGAATAAGAGCGGCTAAGTCCAGATAGCTGACCCCTTCTTGATGGTCTGCTCCATCACGATACCCTAAAAGAGTCATGGCAGATGCAAAATGAATTCTTTGTGTCAGATCAATCCTGTCAAACCTCTTGATTAAGAATGTATGGTGCTTCCCTGTATATTTCTGAAGCATGGCAGGAGCGACCGTTAAACCGGAACTGGCGGCAAGCTCATGAACAACCATTTCCCATGCGCCTATGTCAAGTTCATCGTTATTGCTTGGAAATTTAGCTATCCATAAATTTCCATCCTTATCTCTTACATTGGCTTTTGGTCGGGCTCCTCCAAGCGATGAGCCGGGAGAAATCAACATATTTAGCCATTTCAGATCTTCCTCATCATTATCAACGTCGTCTTTTTCCAGTTGCAAACTTGCATATTCCAGATCCCTTAAGTTCACCCATGGAGGAGCAGCCAAGCCCTCCTCAAAGCTTAGAAAATGTCCATCCCCTTCAGTTTTAAATCTAAGTCCACCCATTCTGCTTCCATCGAAAACCCCAAGCAGGAAATCTGATTCATATAAAGTTTCAGCTTTGCGTCCCTCTTTTCTGGCTATAATTGCTTCTCTTCTTTTCATCAGCACCCTTCCCCATCTGTCCGGCGAAGAATCCAGGAACATCCCAAAGTTTGGCTTTTCATCCCGGAGAAACTGCCGTCCTGGCAGTAGCTGCAGGTCCGGATCAAGGTATTGACTATGCGGAGATTGCAACCATTCACGAGTATATTCAAATGAAAATATCTCTTTCCCCCTAACAGTTTCCGCTGTCAGCAAGCCGATTAATGCCGCTTCCTGTAAACCATGCCAGTCTGCATAAACGAATACTTTCTTTGCCATGATATTTATTTTTTAGGAGCACGTTCTTTAACCAGCAACCCAGCATCCTGTAACTTACGTCCCAGTTCATCATCGGCCCCAAGTTTTAAGAAGTCTTTTTCCAGGCCAAGTACGAATAGCACCTGAAAGTACGCACCCATCGCTACAGAAGGTATTCCTTTTTCAATTTGCCAGAGCGTTGCTCTGCTTATGCCAGCCCGCTCCGCTACTTGAAGGGTACCTAATTTTCTTCTTAGCCGTGCAAGCTTAATATTTTCACCCAGGTCATTTAAAACCCGCTGAGCCTTCGGTAAAAGAATGAGCTTATGTTTCATTAATATTTTATATAATAAACAAATATACACATATTGTTTATTATATAAAACATGTATATATTAGGTGCCACAAAATCTTTAGGAGCTAAAGTTTCGTTTGAGATTTTATAATAGAAAAATTCAATGAAATTCCAGTACTGTTCCGACATGCACTTAGAATTTTCTGACAACAGAAAGTGGTTAGCCCAGCATCCCATTATACAGGAGTTACTGTTGGCTGTTTGTCCGTAGATCATGGCTAGGGGATTATCCAAAGCAAGACTCGGAGGGTCGTTGTAGCTATCATCGGGATTATAGATCGGACCCGTGGGATCGTAATTCATTGCAGTATATAATGCGCTTCCGTTGTCATTTGTTCCACGACCAGTGGAGTTATAAAGGTCTTTTATATAGGATGTATTGAGCGTAACGCCGAATCCATATTTCTGACTTACAGAGTTGTCCAGATTCGATCGTCCGGTGTAGCGCTTAACACCAGAGTTTTTGATCACTCCCTGCTGATCAAAATACTCGAAAGAAGCATAGTATTTGGTATTTGTTACCCCCGCCAGAGAAAGAAAGATCATGACTTTGTGTAGCAGCAGTTTGGTGCAAAGCAGTCTGCCAATCTGTATCGAAGGGATATTATCATTTACCCGGAGAGGATTGGTGCCGCCTCCTCCGGCATCAATTATCGAGTTGAGTACGTCGTGGTATTGCTGCGCGTTTAACATGGCAACACTGTTAGCAACCTTCTGAGTACCATAATAAGCGTTATAACCAACTTTTAGCTTACCGACAGCCCCTTTATTGGTAGTAATTAATACCACACCATTAGCACCTCTTGAATCATAAATTGCTGTAGCTGAGGCGTCCTTCAATATTTCTATCGATGCAATATCCGAGGGATTCAAACTATTTAACGGATTTCGGGGATTTGGGTTGTTTACAAACTGGGCCCCGTTAGCGCCCGGAGTTAATTCCGCGGCCTTCAGGCTAACCACGGATCCGGTAATATCACTCTTTTTTACCGTTCCATATCCTATAACCACTACCTCATTTAAGGATCTTCGATCCTCAGTTAACTGAACGTTAATGGTTTCCCTGCCGTCAACGGCAATTTCCTGTTCAGAAAACCCTATGTAAGTGTAAACCAGGGTGGCATTGAGCTGAGGCAGAGTGATTGAATATTTCCCCTCAACATCGGTTGCTGCTCCTGTGTTCTGGCCCTTGACCTTAACGGAAACACCTATAAGAGCCTGCCCGGAATTGTCGGTAACCGCACCCGTTACACGGCCGGCATTTTGCCCTACTGCATCTGAAAATAATAACATACACGCCACCAGTAATCTGGCCTTTCGCAGAATCCGGAGTTGATACTTTCTCAAAAGATCCAGCAGACGTAAGTGTCCCTGTCGGTTCAATAAAATTGTTTTAATATTATTGAAGTAGGCACTTGTTAAATACTAAATTTATTAGTATTTTTAAATTATGGAA
>JBBJNR010000113.1:0-7817 GCA_037719315.1 Daejeonella sp. | reverse complement strand
ACTCGCAACTAACAATAGCTTTTCCGGAGGTAAATATTTGTGTATACAGGGTAGCGGTAGGCAGGGAGGGGAAATTATATATCCCAGGTTTCGCCTTTCGCTATCGCAGATCTTTTAAGCTTACGTTTATCCAGCAAGATCAATAGAGCAGGTAACAGGGTAAGATTTGATACCAAAGCGATAATCAGCGTGATAGACAATAATAATCCTAAAATCATTGTCCCGCCAAAGGTAGATGCGGTGAAGATGCCAAACCCAAAGAACAATACCAGGGCGATATAGGTCATGCTTACACCGGTTTCCCGGATCGTATCGGAGATCACTTTGGAGGTGCTCAGATCTGTCGACTGCAATTCCTGCTGATACCTGGTTAAAAAGTAAATGGTCTGATCAGATGCGAGCCCGAACGCGATCGTAAAAATCAGGATAGTTGAAGGCTTCAGCGGGATATTGAAAAAGCCCATCAGGCCTGCGGTGATGATCAGGGGAATGATATTGGGCAGCAGGGAGATGAACATGATCCTGAGGTCCTTAAACTGGGCAAGGCGAAGTAAAGAGATCAGTACAATGGCCAGTATAATGCTCTCCATCAGGTGGGTCAGCATATAGTCAGTTCCTTTGGAAAAGATAATGCTGGACCCGGTGAGGAGAACGTCGAAACGCTCGGGATTTAATATAGAATCAATACGGGGCTTAAGCTCTTCGAGTAAGATATTCATCCGTTTAGATCCCACATCAGCCATCTGGAAGCTAACCCTGGCTACCTGCTTGTTGCTGTCGACAAATCCTTTCAGCATATCGCTGTTACCACCGGAATTGCCCAGGTAGCTTAGTACAAAATTCTTTTCCATATCATTCGGGATACGGTAAAACTCCGGATCTCCGTTATAGAATGCCTGTGAAGCATACTTTAAGGCCTTATTTAAGGAGACAGAACGTGAAAATTCGGGATAGGCAGAAATCATTTCCTCCACTCTTTCCACTTTCTGTATAGTAGATAAATTCAGTACCCCGTTCTTTTTGCGCGTATCAATGCTCAACTCAAGTGGAAGTATGCCTTCAAAGTTTTTTTCGAAAAATTTAAGGTCCCGGTTAATGGGGGAGTTCTGCGGAAGGTCATCCACAACGTATCCGTTAACATTGATCTGCGTCACCCCAACCAGGGAGACGACCGTGATCAAAGCGGTAAGCATGTAGATCAGTCGGCTTCGGTCATGAACAAGCTCATCCGTTTTAGCCAGGAGCCTGTGCAGGAGATCTTTATCGTGCTCTTCCTGCGGTTTAAGCTTTGGCGCAGGCAAGTAACTGAAGATGATCGGTATCAGGCAGAGGCAGATAAACCAGGTGATCATCACATTGATCGCTGCAACTAACCCGAATTCAACAAGCAGGGCGCTGCCGGTAAAATAGAGGACGCCAAAGCCAATTGCGGCGGTGATATTTGCGATAAGTGTGGTTTCCGAGATCCGCAGGATCGTTACATGCAGGGCCCTGGACTTATCCCCATGCTTTCTCAGCTCGCTATGATATTTATTCAGCAGCAAAATGCTATTCGGAATACCAATGATAACAATCAGCGGAGGGATCAGTCCGGTCAGCATGGTGATCTCATAACCGAACATCACGAGTGTTCCAAGGCTCCAGATCACGCCGGCAACAACCAGGAGGATGGGGAAAATGACGGGATAAAATCTCCTGAAGAATATAAACAAGATGATCGCCGAAACCAGGATTGAAAGTCCCAGGAATAGTACAAACTCCCGGGAAACGAGTTGGCTGACCGCGGTACGGATAAAGGGCAAGCCGGAATAGTGAACTTCAATATCGTGTTTTTTGCTGAAGGCGTCAGCGCTTTCGCGAATAGTTTTGATGATGGGGGCACGGCGGCTTGAATTCAGGGTTTTCTGGTCAAAGCTGAGCGCCATGAGAGTTGCATGGCTTCCCTTGTTATATAGTAGTCCCTCATAGAATGGCAGGTCATAAATACGCTTTTTCAGGCTGTCCATTTCGGCATCGCTGCCCACGGGCTCTGGGCTTAACTGATCCAGTACAAAACGCTGATTGATGGTATCTTTCTGAAGATTGTAAATGCTTCCCAGGGAGAGCACCTGTTTGATGCCTTCTAATTTTTGCAGCTTATCAGCTAGTTTCTTCCAGTCGTTAAACTGATCTTTTTTCATCAGGTCCGGTGATCGGACACCTAAAACCATCATACCCCCGTCTTCACCAAACTTGCTTTTAAAGTTGTCGTACCTGATAAACGCCGAGTCGGTGGGGGGCAATATTTTGCTTCCCGTGTATGAAAGCGTTACAAAACTTGCTTTCCAAGCCATAAAGGCCGTCAGGACGAAGAAAAAGAACAGAATTAAAATGCGGTTGGAAAGGATGAATTTGGAAAAGTTATTCCACATGCTGAACGTTTTAAATCCACCGGCTGTAGCCAAGGCGGACAAGTAAGGAAAAAGCCCGGCTGCAAAACTACAAAAATTCTTAATTTGGACAGGGAATAATTGAAGGAGTCATGCCCTGGATTTAATGCCCATTCCGCAGCTGAATTGCGGCATTCAACTAAAAAAATCGTCAGATACAGGCGTCAATAGATATGAATAAATTTTTTAAAGGTTTTTATTATGCTTGGAAGGGATTAAATTATACCTTCCGCACCCAGATTAATTTCCGGGTGCAGCTCATGGCCGCTTTGCTTGTACTACTGCTTTCCTGTTACTTAGGGCTAAATACTGACGAATGGTTGTGGATCATATCCGCTGTCGCCATCGTATTGATGGCAGAACTTGCTAATACCGCTATTGAAACGCTTGTAGATATGATCTCGCCCGAATTTAACCCCAAAGCAGGGATTGTTAAGGATATTTCTGCCGCAGTAGCGCTGATCTCATCGATTTTAGCGTTAATTACTGGAATCCTGATCCTCCTCCCGAAACTGATCGATGCTTCATAAAACCCGCGGCATCGTATTTAAAACAACAGACTATTCTGAGAGCAGTGTCGTTGTGCAGATCTTCACGGAAAAATTCGGACTGCAGTCTTACCTGATCAGCGGCATAAAACGGCCGAAATCGAAGATCAAACTAAATAGTCTTCAGCCTTTGCACCTGCTGGATATGATCGTTTACCATAAAGCTTCGGGAAATATCCAGCGGGTATCAGAGCTCAGGCAACAGCCGGTGTTCCAAAGCATCCCGTATGATATCGTAAAGAGCTCTATTGCCATGTTCCTGAATGAGGTACTTTATAAATCGCTCCGGCAACATGGGACTGATGAGGTTTTATTTGAGTTCCTGTTCCATGCTGTGGGGATACTTGACAGCTTAAACCAGGGGCTTGCTAATTTTCATCTGTATTTCCTGTTACGCCTGAGCCGTTTCCTGGGATTTTACCCGGACACTACCCTGGCTGACGCCGCAGCGTATTTCGACCTGGCAAATGGGAATTACTCCAAGATACAGCCTCCGCATGCTTTGATAGTTGAACCTCCTTTTACTGCATTATGGTCAGACATTCTGAGCGCAAACTTTGATAACCTGCAAAACCTGCAGATTTCTTCACCTGAGCGTAAGGTACTGCTGCAGAAAATTATTCAATATTATCAGCTGCACATGGAGGGTTTGGGTGAAATAAGGTCGCATAGGGTGCTGGAAGAGGTGCTTGCTTGAGTTGTACGTTGCACGTTTTACGTTATACGTTTTACGTTATACGTTATACGTTTTACGTTATATTGTACGTTGTACGTGAGTTTACCGTTTCATGGTCGTTAAAGACGATCAGGCGGTACGAAATCTCATTACACAGAAAATACCTTAAACAAAACACGCTGAATTTAGTTATTGACTTTTAAACACTTTCTTTTTTACAATGTCCCAAAACAGCGAGCGGCAGTTATCCGAATATCCTTTCTTAGACGGCGGTGGCGATATGGAAGAGCTTATCCGGGCGTTCGACTGGCCCTCCAGTCAGCTGGGACCACTCTCAATGTGGCCGTCCTCTTTAAAAATTACAGTCGGAATAATGCTCCGTTCGCCCTTTCCGATGCACATAACCTGGGGCGATCATTTTATCCAGCTATATAATGACGCTTATCGTCCCTTGCTCGGGAACTTAGCGCACCCGAAGGCATTGGGTTCACCACTCCCGCAATCCTTTTCAGAAATAGGGGACACCTTATCGCCAATGTTGCATGAAGCAATGCAGGGAAAGGCCGTACGGCTCAGCGACTTTAAGGTAGTGCTTGACAGGAATGGCTTTATGGAGGAATGTTATTTTGACTTCGCTTGCAGCCCGATTGTTGATGAAAACGGGCTTATCGGCGGAGCGCTTACCATCGGGGTCGAAACGACGGAACGCAAACTTATTGAAGTCGAAAAGCAAAAGCTCTCTGACAAGCTCAGCATGACGAACGGCGGGATTACCGGGTCAAATAATGACCTGGTCGCCACAAATAGAGAATTGGAAAAGGCTCAGAAGGACCTGCAGGATACTTTTTTACAGCTGGAAGAAAGCGAAATTGCTTTAAGGCTGGCTATAGAAGCCGCCAACTTTGGAACCTGGCATATTCATTCCGTAACCAGGGAATTCAAGACCTCAGCAAGGCTCAAGGAACTCCTTGGGTTTTACCCCGATGAGGATATTACCATAGAGGATGCGCTTGCCCAAGTTACGGATGAATATCGTACAGATGTTGCAACAGCCCTGGAAAATGCCATTTACAAAGACGGAGATTACGATGTTACGTGTTCTGTAATAGGTTTTCACGACCATATACTTCGCTGGGTTAGGGCAATTGGAAACCTTAAGGCTGACGCATCCGGGGAATTTTCTTCGTTTACGGGGGTAGTGATGGATGTATCCGAGCTCAAAAAGGATGAGCAGCGCAAAAATGATTTTATCGGTATGGTGAGTCATGAATTGAAAACACCGCTCACGTCGATGAAGGGCTATATCCAGGTGCTGTTAGCCATATCAGGCAAACAGGAGGATGCATTTACCACCAGCGTGCTTGATAAAGCCAACAGGCAAATCAAGAAAATGACCACGATGATCAATGGCTTCCTGAACCTTTCCAGGTTGGAAGCTGGCAAGATCAATATTGAGCCTCAGCATTTTGATATGGCGCTATTGATCCGCGAAATGGAGGAAGAATCTATCGCAATGATCTCCACCCATAGGGTCATATTTGCCCCGGTTGAAACAACTGAGGTTTTTGCCGACAGGGATAAAATTGGCTATATAGTTACTGACCTGATCAGCAACGCAGTTAAATATTCAACCTTAGAAAGCATCATTAATGTCGCCTGTATTACGATCAACGGAATGGCCCGGGTTAGTGTAAAAGACCGGGGGATGGGGATCAAAGAGGAAGACATTCCGAACTTGTTTGAGCGATATTACCGTGTAAAGGGGGGGCAGATGGGCTCTATAGGGGGTTTCGGGATCGGGCTTTACCTTTGTGCAGAAATTATCCGCAGACACAATGGAGAGATATGGGTCGAGAGCGAACTTGGAAAGGGTTCAACGTTTTATTTCCAGTTACCTGTTGTGTGAAACTATACCCCTCGGGAGGCAGACTGCAGTCGGCCGGTTTTTGATTCATTTGGCTGAGCGGTGATCTGGAATTAAGTGTTGATAGAACTTACACTCGTGCACCAGCCGGGCGCAGCGCGGCAATCTCCTGTAAACACAATGGTAAGAAAAGGAATAATAAAGAAGTGCATGATTGATCAATTAATATGATGGCTTTCTGAATTCTCTTTTTAGCTTATACATTATGGTCACCGAGCCCAGATTAACCAGGCAGCTTACCATCATGATTAAAAAGAGATCTGTCTTGAAATGGTCATAGATAATGAACACCATGAGTGCGTAAAAGATCAGCAAGCCCGTCAGCGATTCTGCCAATAAGTTTTTGTTATTGGAAATAAGGGTCGGAAGATGCCCGGCCAATACCGGCGTTAAAACAAGCCAGAATATTACGGCGCTTAATAAATTCCATCCTATTAGCAGGGAGAAAGGAACCAGGATAACAGCGAGTCCGACAGGCACACATAGTACCGGTAATGATTGATGAGCAAGTTCTTTAAACATAGATTCACGGTATTTAAATAAAGATACGGAGTTTATATTTACCTGAACCTTAACATATGTTGATGATACATTATAGCTACTAAAAATTCCTTCTAACCCCTAATTGCAGACTGTAAGCTTCCCCGAAAGGGGAATATTGATTTCTGCGAATAAATATGGTAGTCTGAAACAGGGAGCCAGTGATATTTTATATATTCAGAAGTCAAGAAGAAGAACATAACCCTCAACACTTCAGACCAAAACTAACCTTTGCCGGCTCTAAGCAGTAAATGTGAAAGGTGAGGGTTGGGATGATACTAATGATATAAAATCCTTTAGAAACTGGGTTACTAATTATAGCTTACAGTATTATAGACAGTTTATTATTGAATTTGACCTATATGTAATGAAAAAAATATTTCATCGACATCAGGCATCTGTGATAGGTTTTACTTCCTTTTTCGTGATGTGGGTTTGCGTTTGGGGAATGTACTGGCGGCATCAAGCTAATTTTTCTGAGGCAGATCCAGATGTGGCGAATAGGAGAAGGTGGTATGTTTGCACTATTTGGAGCGATGATCGTTTCTATAAGATATTTACTTAGAATTCTTGTGAAAATCCTGACTTTCCCAGAAAGCAGGATATTTAATGCCATTCGACCACTATTTAGTGCCCTAACTGTAATGCACGCAGTAGTTATGCTTCGATAACACAATATTGATCGAACTCTTCAGACCAAAGCTCAGCATTGACCCTCGTAAGCCGCAATGGGGGCGAGGCTGAGGGTTGGGAATTGATAATTGTTCGTAAATTCGAATATGGACCGACCTAAAAGAAATTGGAAGCACTACAAGTGGAGATTATTTTACTGTAATCCTGATGATCCATCATTATTTGTTGATAAACAGTTTGGTATTGGTCAAGACATTAATTTTGCCCATGATCAGCTTGGTACCTCATGCTATTCTTAATCTTGTTTCCCTTACTGGCTGTTCTCATTCCTGTCTTACTGATTAAATAAACATGTGTAAGTTTCCCCGATATTTACACCTAGATTCTCACTTTTGTACAATCTATCTACACCTAACCTTTAAGGTGTTAAGTATTTAAACTGATATTTAGTACCAAATAGAGAAGATGTAAGCAGTAAAACCCTCCAAGAAGGCGCTTTAAGCGTTATTTTTAAATTAATTTTGCTATATACTTCCATACTTCTATATTTGCACTCCCAATCGGGGAGATTAGCTCAGCTGGTTCAGAGCACCTGCCTTACAAGCAGGGGGTCACTGGTTCGAACCCAGTATCTCCCACGGAAAGCCTTTCAAAGAGGTACAAACACCTGTAAATTATCTGATTTACAGGTGTTTATGTTTACAGTCATATCAATCTTTCCCAAAGTTTCACAATCCTGCTGATACCTTTTAGAGTACCATTTTAAAACCGATAGATTTGTGGTACTCAATAGATTTGTAATTATTTAAATATCAATTCATTACAAATTCTTTTTGGTCTTCTTTAAACTAGTTTGGTTCATGACCCGATTGTCTTCGAACCAGTGACCCAGTTAAACAAGTTTAAAATGTATCAATTGAAACACTTATGAAAACTACAGCAACATTCGGAATTCATTTCAAAATGAGGTTCGAAAGAATGAAAAATGGAAAAGCCCCGGTAATGATGGGACTAATTAGGGCTTGGTGAAAAATATATATACAATTGATTATCAATAATTTACATGT
>JBBJNR010000038.1:10055-34154 GCA_037719315.1 Daejeonella sp. | reverse complement strand
TCCCGGCCCCGCGGGGCCGGGAAAGATCCCTTGACACAGTTTATTTTACACACCCGTTTCATTCCGGGTTTGCGGGCAACAAGCTGTTGTCCTAAGTGAAAACAGAACTGGGAATAGCTGTAGCCTTGCTGATAAACGGCAATATATTCCTCCCAAAGCAACTTTCTGGTTACACCAACCTTCTTAAGTTCAGCCTGAAAATAATCCAGGTTCTTACTTAAATGTTCAACCCTGGGATCTTTATAGGCGGGGTTACCGGCATGGAACTTACTTTCCAGCACCGGATCTTCCAATGCTAAAAGTTCTGTTAAGGGAAGCTTTCCACTAGCTAACTTGAGAATATACGACTTGACCGTATTCTTGCTGATACCCAGGTTGCGGGCAATACTCTTAATGGAATTGCCTTGCTTATACAAACGTAATAATTGTTTAATCTGACTCATTGCTTTTGCTTTTCCGGCCATCAAGCGTTCTGTTTAGGTGAAGAAATATCACCTAATAAACCAAAACCTGATTAAAGAAGGGGGTCAGTATGCTCCGGAATATCTTTGATCCCTGCTTCTCAGAGGGGTCAACATCCTCCGGAATATCCAAAGAAGCTCAAGAATATCATTTAAAGCAAATAGAAGTTTTTGCGGATACACCCGTCGACATGGTTTCAGCCCTTACGATGAATTATATAGAAGAAGCGACTGGCATTGCCCGAGCGGCTAATGCTGTAAATCTTCCTGTTGTCATTTCTTTTACAGTTGAAACGAGTGGGAAGCTGCCTGCAGGAGTGGGTTTAAAAGAAGCAATTGAACAAGTTGACGAAAGCGTAAAAGAACCCCCGATATATTTTATGATTAACTGTGCTCACCCGACACACTTTATAAATGAATTGCAAAACGGGATAAATGAGCAATGGACTAAGCGGATAAAGGGAATTAGGGCAAATGCTTCTTGTAAAAGTCATGCAGAATTGGATGAAGCCACAGAATTAGACAGGGGAAATCCACAGGAATTAGGTACTGAGAATAAGATGCTGAAAGAAATATTTAATCAGCTAAACGTATTTGGCGGTTGTTGCGGTACCGACGAAGAACACGTTCTTGAAATTGTAAGTCAGGTCAAGACTGGGAAAGCGCCTGGTAAGCATTCGAAAAAGAAGGAAGGGGATTGCGAAGTAGGCAATCCAAATCATTAGATCAGAAACTATATATAGCCAGCCATGGAAGTCGGTCCATTTGCCACAGTGCCAACGAGCAGGCCAGTTTTTTGTATAAAAAATATCAGAGAAGAACTCTGCAGCTTGTTCTAAAATGTTCATCTACTTCCTATGAATATGCACGTACGGGAAAAGTAGCTGCAAGGTTAATGTCTTTTTACTTTTGGTTCTCAATTTGACAGAGTTATTCATAAACAGGTAAACTCAAATAAAATGTACTTCCCTGTCCAGCGACACCTGTCAAACCAGATCTTACCATTGTGGAGGCGAATAATTTAGGATGCAATATAAAGGTGCCCCTCTGGTCATTTAAGTATTCATTGGATACGTTCATCCGACGATATGATGATAAGTGGTATATTTTCTGTGGTAATATATGATTTGATGGCTTTGCAAATTTCTAAGCCATTGAAAGGTTCCATATTGATATCCATTAATATCAAATCCGGTTTATGTTGTTGAATAAGGTGGAAAACATTATTTGGGGTACTTGATGTACGAACGCTATATTCATCACTTAATATTACATTCAAGGTATCAAGGACATCCTCCTCATCATCAATACACAAAATACACTTCATAAACACAAAGGGTTTGTTGCTGCAACAACATCTTTTAGAAAATGTTTAAACATTAATTCATTTTATGAAAAAAACTTCTTGAGCTAAAGCAAATCAATCTTAAGTAAGGGATAGTCTCATTCTTGCGGGTTGCCATTGCGATCAGGGTTAAGCATTATACGCTTTCTTTGCGAACCTGACAAGTTTTGTTCATACTCTCAACGTGGTGAAGTTCTCAGTAACTTTAAAAATAATTTGTTTAACGCTTTTGTATATTGTATATTTACAGTATACAAAAGGAATGATAAAATCTATTCAGCATAAGGGACTAAAATTATTTTGGACGAAAGGCGATGCAAGTAAATTGCCATCGGAAAATTTGCACAAAATTATAAAGGTGCTTAATATTATTCATTACCTGGAAAAGGTGCCGCAAGACCTTGAAGCTTTTAAATTTTTACGTCCTCACCCTTTAAAAGGCAATCTAAAAGATTTTTGGTCTTTAGATGTTTCGGGTAACTGGCGTATAATTTTCAGGTTCGATGATGGTCATACCTACGATTTGGATTATTTAGATACACATTAAATTAAATTAAATAAAATGGAAAGAGCAAATGAAACAAATATCCATCCCGGTATTATTTTAAAGGAAGATGTAATTAATTCTAATGGATTGAGTATAGGCAAAGCAGCTGATCTTTTAGGCGTATCCAGGCTAACCTTATCTAAAATAGCCAACGGTAAAGGCGCGATTACTCCCAACATTGCATTAAGGATTGAAACGGTTTTTGGTGGTAATGCTGACTTTTGGTTAAGAATGCAGAGGGGTTATGATCTTATTGAAGAAAAAATAAGATTTAAAATTAATCCCCCAAAATTAACCCATTTTGAAATTGCCTGATTTTAACAATTGTAAATGATAAAAGTAACGCACCAGCGTATTCCACAACGTATATTTTTAGATATATCAGTTGTAAGTTTTATAGTAGCTAACAATGAGACCATATTCGACGGAGGGTGTGATACTGAAGAAATTGATTTTCGGTCATATAATGAAAGAAAGCTTTTGAGGTGCAAAAGCCTATTCACATTAAAATTTTGATATTTTAATGCCAATTAATTTTCATCGCAAGATTTTAATGCCAAAATTGTTATTGACATTAAAATATTAACTTTTTAATGTCAACCAGCGTGCTTATATTTGTATATGGCATATCATGTAAATCCCGACAGAAATCAACCTTGGAATACTTTACCTGAATTACCGATTGATAAAGCGCTTTATGAGGATATCGAAGTCTTCACGCAATTAGGAAATGCGAAAGCGGCGCTCGGCCGTTTGCAGGGAAGAAGTATAGTTATTCCAAATCAAGGGTTACTGATCAATTCTATTAGTTTACAGGAAGCAAAAGCATCAAGTGCGATAGAAAATATTTTTACGACAGATGATGAATTATATCAGGCTTATAGTGAAGCACAGGTTAGACAATTAAGTGGCCCTACGAAAGAAATTCTATTTTACAGAGAGGCATTATGGGAAGGGCATGATCATCTAAAAAAAAATCAATCATTTGATGAAAACTATTTTATCAAAATGTACAGGATCATCAGCCAGTTCAATGACGGTATCAGAACACCAATAGCGCAAATTGTAATTAAGGAAGGTGGTACCGGCTCAAATGCCGGAAAGGTTTCTTATACACCACCCAGGGGAAAAGGTGTAGTTGAAGTCAAACTAAAAAACCTGATAGCGTTTCTGAATGATGACGAAGCTCATCCTATTGACCCGCTTATTAAAATGGCTATCGGGCATTTTCAGTTTGAAGCTATTCATCCATTCCGGGACGGTAATGGTCGTACAGGGCGTATTTTTAACATACATTACCTGACCAAAAAAGGATTACTTGACTACCCTATACTATTTCTTAGCAGGTACATTATGGATAATAAGGAAGATTATTATGCCGGACTTGCAGGCATTACGCAAAGGGGAAGCTGGAAAAACTGGTTGCTATATATGCTGAAAGCAGTCGAGGTGACCTCGAACATTACCTACGATAAAATAAACGATATTATCGCCGCTAAAGACGCCATTTTAAAAGCCATTGTGGAAGATACAGATATTGCAAGGCCCGAATCCTTAGTGAATGCTATCTTTACACAGCCCTACACGCGGGTAAAGCACCTTGTTGACGGGAATATCTACGCGGAGAATACTGCAAGAAAATACCTGGATCAATTAACAGATATGGGTGTTCTGGAAAAACGAATCATAGGTAAAGGCAATTATTACCTGAATTTGGAATTATATCGAATACTTTCTGAATAATTCTGCCATAATTTCAAGGCGGGATTGCACTGTCGATCGGATAAAAGAGTTAAGCCTTGCTTATTTTTGATAGTTTAACTTTCCTGAAGCCGGTTCTTCAAAAGCATCACATTGCTTCAAATATAATTCCATCTTGTCCATATCTTCACGATGCACGGTAGCGCTAAATTCATAAGCACGTAACAACATCCTGATATAGGCGCTGGATTCCCCTTGTTTAGTCAAATTTTTTAAAGCGCCCATATAATCTTCCCTGTAAACAGCAGGGATGATAATTTTAGATAATCCCTTTGATGTTAATTCGGCATTCATCATCACCCTGGCTATTCTTCCGTTACTGTCTAAAAACGGGTGGACTTCACTAACCAGGAACATCATATAGGCAGCTTTTGCGAACGGATTTCTTAATATAGAATACAACTCAAATCCTTTTTTAAGCGTTCCCTGAACAAGTTGCCAATCTACAAATTCGGCGCTTCCAGCCCGGTTATTCTTATCTTTAAAATGACCTGGCTTTTTTGAAGGCCGGGCGCTGAACAAAATAGAATGCCGATGCCGGAGGATGCTGATTAACTGCTCGGCCGTATCCGGGCAACGACTCATTTCTTTTCTGTCGGATACAATTTGGTATGTTCCTAATACATCATGTGAATCTTCATCCCTCGACGGCATAGGAGTAGCGGTTAAAACAATCTCTTTGGCCTCCTCAATTTCAAAAATGGGGCCTTCTATGTAATTGGAAAAGTAACTTTCATAAAAGGCAAAGTTCTGATAAGCATGCATTGTTATGTTTTGATCTTCATAAGCAGGATATTCGTTCGCCGCAAGTTGTTCATATAAGTGATTAAACAAGTCTATCCTGGACGGATCATAGGGAAAGCCCGAAAGCCGTGCTTTGGTTGGTGGCGATGATAATATTTTATTACTGTTACTCGAAAGTAAAGCGCCAACGAGCTTATTAAGCCGCTCAAACTCCCTTTTCATATCAAGCTCGTCCGCAACAAGCCTTGCCTGGTCACGCAAGCTGTTTAATCCTTCTTCCCCTCTAATGCGAACAATTGCATCCAGTTTTTCTTCTATAGCTTCTTTAAGAAGAATTTTTGACCTGTCCTCTTTTTGTGTGGAAGATTGTAGATTTTCAAGATATGCCCTTGCTTCTTGAGAAACATATAATTCCTTAAAAAACGAAGGATCACCCGGTACAGGGCCTTTACCTTTTAATGACCGGACAGTAATTCCGGGCAATACAATATTTTTGGTGTATTTATACGTTATAAAAATTTCGCCCGAAGGAGAAGGCTTAAATTCCAAAGCGCTGCGGTGGCTTAATAATGCCCCCGGAAATTGGTGGGCAAGTATTTTATACCAGTTTCTTTTCACCAGTACTTCGGGTTGTTCTGTGAGATTTGAGGTGTAAATTCGCGGTGCTATCTTTTTGATTTTACCGGCTTTTTCCGACCTGCTTATTTGTTGGGAAAGCGTTTTATCAGAGCTTCCAAATAGAATTTCATCTATGGATGACTGTAGATTTTTTTCTGTTAGTTGCTTTGACATAGGCTAATTTGTAGAATAATTTCTATTAAAATAACTTATTTGTAGAATATTTTCTATTAAATTCCTAATTTGTAGATTATTTTAGATTGATTTGATTAAGATGCCGCATAACATTTATAGTTAAAGTGGATTCCATACCCCCGACGAAACCCCCTAATCAGCAACCAAAAAGATGATTATTGCTTCCGGTGTCCAGTATTATTGTTGACGAAGTCAATCGGGTGCCCTAAAAATTTATTACGCCACAGATATATCATTCGCTGGATTATTTAAATCTATATCCCAGGGATAGCCCTGGCCAAGCAAACACAAAATAGGAACGGGTGAATGCAACTGCCGCATTCGCGCGAAGCATGAAGCCATTTGTGGATTGAAGACGATAGCCGGCGCTCAAAAATCCTGCTGCGTCAAGTCTTTTTGAACCATTTGGATCGCCAATAAGATCCTGGGGATTGGCCCCGGTATAAATTGCCGGGGTAATCCCAATCCCGGTTTCGAAACCGCTTCTTTTTTTACCAACGATATAATTCAGGCCAAGGGGGACGGTGATGTATTTGCCTGACAGTCCCGCTCCGGCGCGGATCCCGAAGCCATCATTTCTGTCGGGTTTTAAGCGCATGTCAAAATTTCCCGAAATTAACGCACCATTTCCCAGCAATTCGACGAAAACAGATTTGTTCCGTCGCCCTGTCACCGCGGCCTCCTCCTTGGGGGCGCTAAACGCGCCTGACTTAGATTTTCCAGAATTGAGGTCAAATCCATATTCTATTCTAAGGGCTATCTGTGCAGGCCTTTTGATCTCATCCAGGTAATCTACGATGCGGCCTGTCATCTTTTCATACCTCAGACTGATATCAAACCCGTTCCTGATTTCAGTGCCTATGCCGGCAGCATACACAAAAGGGTAGGTATAACCTTCACTCTTTGTTCCCACGGCAATGCCAGCTTCCGGAGCTAAATACAGACGGCCTGCTGGAAAAAATTTTAAACCTGCCTTGATCGGGAAATAGGCGATGTTAGTTTCATTAAACCCTGATTTCAACGAATAATGATTATATCCCATTGTCAGCATTCCGGCAGTTGTCGAACTAATATTTTTCTGTATGCGCAGGTCACCACCAACCACTATATCGTAGCCGCTGGTTAATAATGCTCCAGCGTTTAAACCAACCCTTAAACGCATTGGTCCTGATTCTTTGGATACTCTTCCGACAGACTCGTTTTTGTTGAAATTTATGCCTAGGCCTAGCCGTAAGGTATTTCTGTATCCGTCGGAAAATCCAAACCCCTGGCTATTGATCTGAGGAGTAACGCCATATGCATACCGTACTTCGGCAAAAAAAAGCTGGTTTATCTGATATTGTGAGCCAATTTCACCGGATATGCCGACACGTTTAAAATTATCGTAGGCAAAATCGGACATTCCATCGGCGATGTAGTCGAGTTTAGGGCCTGCCATCAGGTTCCATTTTTCGCTGAGGTTATATTTTAGATGAAGCGGTAGTTCAATAAAATGATAACTGTCTGTGAACGAAAATATCAATTCGGTTCCAAGGCTTAATTTGGCGGTCATTCGGGTATCGGCAAAAAAGCCGCCATATAGTTCGGTGCCTATGTATCCGCTTTTGCTGCCGTCACTTGCTGTAGCATAAATCCTACTGTTATTCATACCGCCCTTAAATCCAAAAGTGATCTTCTTATTTTCTCTGGAAGCAAAGCCGTTAGAAAATGATTTTGACGCGTTTCCAGGCGACTTAAACCCGTTTGAAACGCTTTGACTGGATTGAGCATCAGCCTCCTTCGCTGTACCGGCAGATTCGCCAACAGTCTTACCTTGCGGTGCATTCGCATTTCCCCCGGCAGTGCCAGGTTTTTTATTTTTTGCAGCCAGCGAATCACTTAAAATTTGGGGTGTTGACACGACCTCAGGATCAGCCTTTTTTTCGACGTTCAGGTCAGTAAATTCCGCGGAATCGATCGGTGCCGCTTTTGCCTTTGATGTAGGCGGTTTGCTCTTGGGCTTGAGAGCAGCGCTTTTATTCGCGATTTTCTTCTTCGAGACCAAAATCGTTTTGTTTTCAATGCTAAACTCTAAAGGCTGATTTTTAAATACGACGGTCAATACACTCGATAAATCCACATTTTTAACGTCCAGGGTAACCGCTTTAGCTTGGGTCAACAAGGTTGGATCATAGAAGAATCCATAACCGGTTTGCTTCTGTATCGCGGAGAAGACGGTTTTTAAAGGTACGTTTTTACCTGAATAACTAACTCGTTGCGGATATGCAACTGAATAGGTATTTAGGAAAACGATGGTTAGTAAAAGGTAAACGAGTTTCATAGGTAGTTTACTTAATTAATGTTGTGGTAGTTGCTGCTGACTCGGCTTGGATCACTTTTTCCCCCGCGCCGTTTTGCTTGGCTGTTGTTTGAATTGGAACGTTCTTTTTTGAGGCTAGTATTGTTTTATTTTCGATGCTGTATGCCGAGGGTTGGTTTTTGAAAACGACGGCCAATACATCTGATAAAGGTGCGTTTACAACATTCAAAGTCACAGGTTTTGCTTTGGTTAATAAAGTTGGATCATAGAAGAACCCATAGCCCGTCTGCTTCTGTATGGCAGAGAATATGGTTTTCAGGGGTACATTTTTGCCTGAAAAGGTAATTCCCTGCGTGTATCCCGCCGAGTGAATCGTTAATAGGGCCGCGGTTAGTAAAAGGTAAATAGCTTTCATAGGTAGATGTTTCTAAATCAATTCAGAGCTTATGTTTTATTTCTCATAGATTGTAAGCGGTAATTAAGGTAAAACAGTTACATTTTTTCCGTTGACTTTAAAGTGGACCTCACTTTTCTCCAGAATTCCAAGCACTTGCCCAAGGCTTAAGTTTTTGTCGATAGATCCTTCAAATTTTTGTGACGTCAATTGCCCTTCATAACTGACGCTTATGCCATACCATCTTTCCAACTCCCGCATCACGGTCTTTATATCGGCGTTGTTGAAACGGAAATATCCTTCTGTCCAGGCGATTGCATCGTCCGCTTCTATGTCTGATACCCGGAGTGTTTTGCTCAATATGGCCTGCTGTCCGGGCCTGATCACTTGCGACTGGTTGTTTCTAAGATCCATAATCCGGATACTTCCTTCTAATAGTGTAGTGCTGATGAACGGCTCATCCCGGTAGGCCCGGATGTTAAACCGGGTGCCCAATACTTCGGTGATCTGCATGCCTGATCTGACCCGAAATTTTCTTGATTTATTTGGTGTTACCTCGAAATAGGCCTCCCCGTTCAGATCGATATTGAACTCATTGTGCGAAAAACGTACTGGAAAGTGTAGAGATGAAGATGCATTGATGCGGACCCTGCTGCCGTCGGGGAATGTAACCTGAGCCCGGCCGCCTTTGGGTGTTTCTATGGTATTTGAAGTAAAAGCTGTTTCTTTTGAACCGGATGAATTAAGCGAGTTGTAAATTAATTGTTCATCAGCTGTTTTTGTTAACGTAAATCCATGCTGTCTGATTACTTCCCCAATGGCCGCATCTGTAAGAGATATTTTAGAGCCATCCTGAAGGGTTAGAACTATTTTGTTTTCAAACCCGACGCTATCCCTTTTAACGGGCCTGGCTTTGTTTGCGAGTTGTATATCAGCAGACCTTTGCAGGAAAAAATAAGTTCCGGTGGAAACAATAAAGATAATCGCGGCAGCAGCTGCTATCTTGATTAACCATGTTGTGCGAAGGGGAACCACTTTTGCTTCTGGTGAAAACGAACGATTTATGACCTTTTGCAAACGAAGCTTTAACCGGGTATCGATCTCGTTCTTTATGGCCAGACTATTGGATGGAACTTCTACCTCTTCATCATTAAAAGAGCTGTACCATCGATTAACCTGCTCTACCTCTTCAGGCGTAGCTGTTCCTTCAAGATACTTGTTAATTACAGCTATTAAATCCTCTGGTACTTGCGTTGCCATATATGTATGTCTATTGATAAAGGGTTTACACCTAACTGATATTTAAAATTGTTTGATAATATTTTAACAGCGGAAAGGTTGCGTGTTAAGCGATGTAGAGCTATAGAACCGACAGAATCTGCCCGCCCAGCTTTTTTACAACTTCCTTTAGCCTTTTCAAAGCCCTGTTTAAGTGATTTTCCACCGTGCTGGTAGATAGATTCATTTCAGCGGCAATCTGCTTCAGCGGCATATTCTCTTCACGACTGTACTTGAAGACAAGCTTGCAGCGTTCGGGTAGATTTTCTACTTCTTCATGTAGGGCTTGAAGCAAACGTTTATAATGCAGTGCCTCAGCTATATCGTGGGATTCCTCAGGGTGTGATATGGAGCGATCTTGTATATACTTCTGTTTATAGAACTCTTTACGAGTATTTTCGAGCACACGAAACTTTACGGCGGTGGCGAGGTAAGCGGCCAGATTGCCTATCTCTGATTTGTGTCGATTGCCCCACAGGCTTGATAATACGTCATGAACGGCATCCTCAGACTTCTGCTGATTCCGGAGTCGGTTATAAGCTACCGCATATAAAGTCTGCCAGTAACGACGGTATATTTCTTTAAATGCCGCCTGATCGTTGGATCTGAGAAGACCTAATAATTCATCATTTGAAAGAGCTTCCAGGTTTATCAATTGTACGGGTTGATCATAGATATTAGATCAATTATAACAAGTTCCATTCATATTCGACACAAAAAAATGGCTTCTTAATATGGAAATGAGCCGGATGCTAATTTAAAGCGAAAGCTATCGGAATTACGTATGCCACCCGAACAGGCCTGTTGAATTGAACACCAGGGTTCCATCTGGGCATATTTCTAACAACTCTCATCGCTTCACGATCCAGTTCGTCGTTTACACCTGAGGAAATTCTTACATCAAGAATCTCTCCAATGGGTGACACCGTGAAAGCTACTATTACCCTTCCTGAAATTCTTTTCTCCCTGGATTGTGCAGGGTATCGCAAAGTATTATTGAGATAGTTGCGAAATGCATTTGCCCCACCCGGGAATGAAGGAAGCTGTTCTATTTTCTTCGGATCGGTTTCTATATCACCATTGGGTTTTAAATATTCTGCACTAACAATTACATCATTGTTGTAATTCAATGTTCCCGAAATTGATCCATCTCCACGAAAGTATTTCCATGGACCCTGACGTTTTCCGTTTAAGTATCTCCCTTCCTGGCCTTTAGCTTTACCAAAGTAAGAGGCGTTATAGCCATCTAATATCTTTAATTCAGGATCCTTATAGGTCGTTATACTCTCCAGCTCATTTTTCTTGTTAAGTAATTGAGCCACATAGCCCGTGTCAGTTTTTGTTACAACTTGAAAAAATGCTGCGTTCTTCTTTTTGCTGCTTGCCTTCAACTCAGAATTTAAATAAAGGGTATCCTGGGCTTTTATAATTGCTGTGGTGATCGTGAACAGGAGCAGGAGAGAGAATAAATGTTTCATGCTTTTGTATTAGGTGGGCTAATATATAAAAGAATTACATTTCCAGCTCAGATATTAGAACTTTGCTGGCGTGGTGTTGCCAGGCCGCATAACGACAAAGCACAGAATGCGTGATCACCCGGAACATGTCGCCGATTCTTATGATCGGTTACATTGAGTTATCATGCATTGAGCGTAAAAATTATCTTAACAACCTTAATTTCAATGCTTTTAACCTCCAGGTGATCCTTTCTATGATCTTGAAATTTTTTATCCCTAAATATTCGCAGACCCTGGCTTCGGTTTTCAAATAGGATGCTAGCCAGGATCCCGAAAAATGATGTATACAGACCGTATTTGCAGTAACAGTCAGTCTTGCAGTCCAGTAATTTTTCGGACTAAAAAATTCACTGGGCAGAATCCTGATCTCATAAGGGTCGTCAGCAGATACAGATGCTTCATCGAGATTGTTTACGGGCACCCATTTGAAGTTTAAGGCCAGGACTTCATTGATAACTAGTGGGAGAATCTTCATATCTAACTTCCCATCGACATTAAATCTTCTGCTATCATAATATAAGAGACATTCTTTTATCCACAGTGAGTGTTTTTCAGCTCCGAATGCAGCCATTTCAGGCTGGTTCCCCTGCTTTTCATAACATATCATCGAACCCAGGTGTAGAAACTGATCAAATGATTGCAGCACTTCAACATCTGTATCGAGATATATCCCACCGTAATTATAGATTGCATATAGTCTGATGTAATCAGCAGCAAATGCATATTTCTTAAGTTCAAATGCCTCCTTCACCCACACACTTTTATTAATGTCAAACCTGTCCAAATCCCATAACATAAACTCATAATCCGGAAGCTGCTCTTTCCAGCTTTTCATATATTCCGCTAGCTTAACAGGAATCGGATCGCTGCTTAACCAGCAATAATGAATAATCTTTGGTATCATCCCGGAATCTTTTGTTCTATTTTTATTTGCTGGAGATTTTTGAGAACCTGGCCTTTAATTTAAGGAAGGGTTTTTCAAGAAAATAATAAGATAATGAGGCAACTCCAATGGTTACTAACAGGGCGAAAATATATAATATGACGTTTGGAGCTGCGTAATCGAAGTTTAGCGAGAGGTCTTTAAGAAAGGTTATACTTATTCCAATTGCTAATTCGTGGTACATATAAAGACCGAACGAAATTTGCCCGAGGTAGTTCAACGCTTTATTTTCAAGCTTAAAAATAGAATCCGGGTTGGCGGAAATATTTAGGATGATTATACCAAAAAGAATGGAGTAGATAATATGGTTAAGGACTGGTATTTTAAAACCTGTAGCTAAGAAGGCAATAATCGTAGTATAGCAAACGATCTGTACGTATTTGTGAAAAAGTAGCCTCAGGATCTCGTTCTTTTTACGATGTAGCACATAGGCGAAAATGCTGCCCATAATCATGCATTCAAACCGGGCGAAATACATGATACTAAGAATGGTTTGAGATATTTCCTGCGTTTTAACGTGTGGTATCCTTCCCAGTACCGTTAAGCCTGCTTTTACAAGGTAAATTCCTGCGATCAGCATGATAAATAGACGCAGTGGCCTTTTAGTGCGTGCCAGCAGCCAGGGCCAAACCAGATAAAACTGTTCTTCAACCCCAATTGACCATGCGGGAGAAATGTATGGGGTATGGGGGAATAAAACATAGGAAATGTTCGGCATGATAAGAAGAAACAGTAATAATTTAGGGTAAAAATCAACATATAAACCAGCTGAAATGGAATTGTGTAGATATGGAATATAGGGGATAAGGAAAAATCCTGCCAGAACTACGGTATAATACAATGGCCAGATTCGTAGTATCCTTCGTACATAGAACTGTCGTAAGGAGATTTTCCCCGAAATATCCTTTTCAATAAACAAAAGATAGGTGATCAGAAAACCGCTTAAGACAAAGAAAAAGGTTACGGCAGAGCCCCCTAATTCCAGGAAGGTTTTTGTATAATAATAACTTTGAAAGCCATTACGGGATTTAAGTAGCTCAACATGTGATGCAAACACCAGAAAAGCTGCGAAAAACCGTAATGCATTTAAACCCGGAAAATAGACTTTGACCTTTTCAACCATACCCTTCTGTAAACTAAGAAAATCGATTCTTGTTTGTTTAATTTATTAGTACACGATCGGGAAATCGTTGGTTTATTCGCCTGGAAGAACTTTGTAACTCTAAAACTGTAAATCAGGAAATAAAAAAGGCCCTTACATTCGTAAAAGCCTTTTTTATTCATCAGTGACTGGAATTTATTTCGGCATTACAACGCCGTCAATAACATGGGTAACACCATTGCTGGAAACTACATCTGCAATAGTTACATTTGCACCATCGATCATCACCTTACCGTCTTTAACAGACACCTTTAGTTTCTGACCCTGCACCGTCGTTAATTCCTGACCGTCTGTTAGATCAGCCGCCATTAAAGCTCCGGGAACGACATGATAAGTTAAGATCTTGGTTAAATCATCCTTCATTTCAGGCTTCATCAGGTTGTCTAGAGTTGCTTTTGGAATTTTTCCGAATGCTGCATTCGTTGGGGCAAATACTGTGAAAGGTCCTGTGCCGCTCAGGGTTTCCACCAAGCCGGCTTGTGTAACCGCTGCTACTAAAGTTGTATGGTCACTGGAACCAACTGCATTCTCTACAATGTTCTTGGAAGGGACCATCATTGCTCCGCCCACTTCCACGCCTTCTCCACTCATCATGTCATCCGAAGCCATAGACGTACTGTCCATCATGGACGAGTCCTGGCTATCAGAATCGGTAGTGGTAGAATTACATGCGGCAATGGTTGCTACAAAGGCCACAGCCATTACTAAGCTTAAGAATTGTTTTTTCATAAAATTTGGTTTTTGGGTTTGAGTTTTTTTATGGAGGTATATACGTAGTTAATCCCGGGAGAGTTTTTTCAAACATAAATTATTAATTAAAGATTAATTCCCATCCAGACAATTATACATTCTGCCAATTTTGTTGTTCATTTTGTATCTTTGGGAACCAACGTTTCTTCTGTAAAACAGTTCTTCCCGTTTAGAGTAAAGTCGCAGGTCTTTTTACTTCGCGCGCAGCTCAACTATTTGATTGTACCATTCCGAAGCCAGTTTATTTAAACCATTCTCATTAAAATGAACCCATCAGTCCGACAAACTCATTTTTTATCCAATTATTAGTGTGATTACAGTAATCAAATACATCGCCCAAACAATTGCATGATAATTAACGTTTATATAAAAGGACGGTTTAATAACAGGGTTATGGCAATAGATGAATTAGTCGCATTCTTCAGCTCAATACAGCTTCCGGATACCATTAACCTCAGTCAGGGCGTTAAGATCATAAACGTTCCGGACGTTATAGAAAATCATTTGAAAGTGCTGAATATCCGCGGAAATATCCCGGAGGTTTCAGTATTCTATGAACGTCTGATTTTTATAAAAGAAATTCTTCTGAGACAGATCTGATTTTGACAGCCATTTTATGGTTATTAAAGTCAATATTGTTTGTTTTACCTTTGCACGGTGGGTATATTGAACACCCTGGTTTTTTTTTAAAATCACTAACAGTTCCGCCCGTTTTTTGTTGTACAAATAACGGATGCCCGTTATGTCGAAAACTTCTATTTACTTCCCATGGCGCTTAATCTAATACTGGCTACTTCTTTTGAGACGCTGATCTTAAAAATAGTTATGTTCATCTTATTATGTTTTGGATCACTTCTTTGGCCCATTTCCATAGTTGCCGTGATGTGGGGTTTTTTTGATGGCTTTATTCCTGCGATACATAAAAGGGAGTACGAAAAGGCCGCAGTCATATTAGTTATTTTGCTGGTTACCTGCTCAGTTATTATAATATCGCTGTCCAAGGCCGTTTACCTTACTGCTTTTGTCATTCCAGTTCTAATGGTATATATATATATCAGGCGATACATTAGTCTCCCAGACAGGACATTTAATAATTTTCACAATAATTAAGGCCATATTCCTTGGTAAGTCAGGCGCTCAAACCTGCTTTTCTTATTCATAAACAATTGTGACCAGTGCTTGTTAGACCGTAATGGAAGTAAAAGAACTGGCTAAAGACGATATACAAAATTGCGCGAAGCTAATCATGAAAGCTTATAATGGCCGTCCATGGAATTATCAATGGACAATTTCCAGGGCAATACAGTACTTAACCGAACTGTTTGATTCATCGCGGTTTGTAGGCTTTGTTATATATGAGGATGAAGAATTGGTAGCAGCGATGTTCGCGCATGCGAAAACCTGGTGGATCAATGATTTGCTGATGATCGATGAGTTGTTTGTGTCGGCGCTTAAACAAGGGAAAGGTTATGGTCAGGCCTTGATGAATTCTGCAAGGGCCTTTTCCAAGAATAACGATATCGGAAGTATTACTTTAATTACACATAAGTATATGCCCGCGGTGTCGTTTTATGAAAAAAATAAATTTTTGCAGGCAGAACAGTATGTACTTATGTTCAATGAAAACTAGTCCTTTGGCTTGAACACCAGGTGGAGGAGGTACTCCTTATTATCTGTAAATTTCACGTCCTTAGCAATTATCCAGCGCATGCTGCAGGGCCCGGGCAAATTCCTGCGCATTTGGATGGAGCAGCATGGTTTTATGATCCCCGGGAACTTCATAGATCTTTACACCTTTTTGTGCGTATTTCCTCCATCCCAGGTATTGAAAATCATTCACGAAATAAATCCGCTCTTTTGCCCTGAAAAGGTGTACTGTGTCATTAAAAGGTGTCAACGCGTAGTTCTGGAAAGCGTAAAGATGCTTCGCGTTTATTTTATCCAGCCGGGTATAAAACGTATTGGGATCTATTGTTTTTATTCCAGTCAATTTGTTAACAGCTGTTTTGACTGCTGTTAATAAAAGGAACGATTGATAATTGATTGTAGTTAAAGGCCTGGAAAACAATGATTCCAAAATCCATTTGAATTTGGGCCCCTGACTTTTTATCTTAATCCACATATTATGAGGCCACTTACGGTAGTGATCAGAATCCACAGCATTAGTGTCGAAAATCGCAAGCATTTTCACATTTTTACCCATTTGCTCTAATTGATTTCTCATCTCTACTGCTACATATCCGCCGAACGAATATCCGGCAATTGCATAAGGGCCTGAGGGGTTATGCTCGAGTATTTCTTTAATGTAGGATTTAGCAATTTCTTTCATATCATCCATGGGATCTTCCGCACCGCTCAATCCTTTAGCCTGCAAGCCAAATACAGGTTGCTCAGCATCTACATACTTGGCAATATTGCTGAAATTCAAAACATTTAAACCGCTGCCATGGATGATATAAATGGGTAATTTAGTTCCCGAATCCTTGATCGGCACAAGGGATTTCCATTGGGATTCCAAGTCTGACCTGTTAACATATATCGAGGAAAGCAACGAACTGATGGTTGGATATTTAAATAATATGGACAAGGGAAGCTGTATGCCTATTTCAGTCTCGAGTTTGGTTATCATTCTTACCGCCATTAATGAATGGCCGCCCAGTTCAAAAAAATTGTCATGTATTCCTACTCTTTCCACTCCCAGTATTTCCTGCCAGATCTCAGCCAGCTTTAATTGCGGCTCGTTTTGGGGCGCGGTATATTGATTACTTTTATGGTCGGTAGTTTCCAGGTCCAGCAATGCTTTCTTATCGATCTTACCATTTGATGTTAGGGGAAACTGCTTAAGTTCTTCTAAAACAACTGGTATCATGTATTCTGGAAGTTTACTCTTCAGATACGCCAGAATTTCCTTTCTGTCGAAATTATCGCTGTTTGAAACAATAAATGCCATTAGGTTTTTATTCCCGTCTTTATCTTCACGGGCAATTACAACGGCCTGATTAACAAGGCTGGATTTGTTGAGGACATTCTCTATTTCACCTAACTCCACACGATAGCCCCTGATCTTGATCTGGCTGTCTTGGCGGCCAAGAAATTCTAAATTCCCGTCGGGCATCATCCTTCCAAGATCGCCGGTACGATACATCCTGCCACCCAACTTTTTATTGAACGGGTCTGGCAGAAATGAATGCTGTGTTTTATCGGGATCATTTGCGTAGCCCCTCGCTACGCCTACTCCGCCTATAAATAATTCTCCCGTTACGCCTGAGGGAACAGCGTTAAGCTGTTCGTTGAGGACATAAAAGAAGTTATTTGCAATGGGTTGACCGTACGGGATGCTCTTCCATCCGGGTTCCAGCCTATCTGCCTGGTAATAATTAGACCATACCGTTCCTTCCGTAGCGCCGCCCAGACTGATTACTTTTGCATTGGGAAAATAAGCTTTAATTTCCTGGGGAAGTTGTATTGGGATCCAGTCTCCGCTTAAAAATACCAGCCGAAGGGAATTCTGGATAAATCGATCCCCGGCAGTTCTTAACTCCTTAACCAAATAATTCATGGTTGTGGGAACCGAATCCCAAAAGGTGATCTTATGTTTTATTAAAAAGCCTTTTAATTTGAGGATATCTAAAACCTCGTGCTGGTTAGCAATAACTACAGCCCCGCCCGCGGAAAGCAGACCGAAGATGTCGTACACGGAAAGATCAAAGCACATGGACGTAATGAATAACACCCGGTCATTTGAATTTATATTAAACGTCCGGTTTACCCATTCTATCAGGTTCACGGCAGAATGATGCTCAATCATCACGCCCTTGGGTACCCCGGTTGAGCCTGAAGTATATATCGTATAGGCAAGCTGATTGCTTTGAACAGGAATACCTAAATTGCTGTCAGGTATTTCGGAAAGGTCCGCCTTACTGAGGTTTATTATCTTAAGATCTGATATCAAATCTACTTCCGGGTAGTCGGCATCTGTTAAGACATGACTCGCTGATGATTGATTTAGTATATATTTCTGACGGTCAGCCGGATATTCAGGATCAATCGGAACATAGGCGCTGCCGGTTTTCAATATTGCGTACATACCGATTATCATATTGAAATCCCGGCTTGTAATTAGTCCCACATTACTTCCTGATTTGACGCCCGCGCCGATGAGGTACCTGGCTAATTTATTAGATCGTTCGTTCAGGCTGCGGTAGGTAAGCGTAAGGTCATGCCTTACCAGAGCAATACTTTCAGGGGCTTTAATTACCTGGTCCTCAAAAAGGTCCACAATGGTTTTTTGCGATGAATATTCGGTTACAGTATCGTTGAACTTTTCGAGCAACAAAACTTCATCCTTTGGAAGCATGGCTAGCGAGCCGATTTTTTGCGTCTGCATCTCTGCCACAGATCTCAACAGTTGCAAGTAATAACAGGCCATTTTTTGAACGCTTTGCTGATTATAAAGCTCTTTGCGGTAGATGATACTCCCCTGAATGCCTTCCGTAGTTATGGTTATTTGAAACTTGAGGTCAAAACCGGATACAAAATCCTCATGCGCGCCATTGGCATTCAGGGGTGCAGGAACTTCCAGATCACTTTCGTCCCCGATAGTGAACATAATGCGCAAGGGGCTTGTATTAGTACCACTTTCCGCAGCCTGTTCAATTAAAAGTTCATTTAAAAGTATTGGCTGATGATCTATCGCATCAGATATCGTTACTTCTAACTGCTTAAGGAAATCAATAAATAAAAGTTCGCCATCAAGGTGCGACCTTAAAGCGAGAGTATTTGAAGAATGCCCGATAATTCCTTCCATGGATACAGTCCTAGACAACACCGTTGCAACACATATGTCCGACTGAGAAGTGTAACGGTACAGCATAATTTTAAACACAGCCAGCAATGTTGTAGCTAAGTTCAGCTGTTTAGTATTACTTAATATGTTCAGTTGATTGCCAATAGCTTTCTCGACTGTAAACACGATGGTATCTTCCTGATCCGTTGGAAACGTCAGGGTGCCGTCTACTTGTCCTGAGGGAGCAATTATTTGATTTAGTTTTAAAGGGGCAATTCCCTTAAGCTTCGCTTTCCAATAGGCTAAATTTCGATCAGCCAGGTTTCCTTTAAAGATTTCGGTGTGTATTTCGGATGAAGCCAATTTCATTTAGGGGAAGGTAAATTTTAGCTTTTTTTTTCTTTAACATGAATTGCAATTATTTAACAGTAAAATGGCGATTTTGTGTTCTATAACCGTGTAAACTTATTTAAAACCATTAAGCTCCTTAAAAATCAGCTTTTTATTTGCAGGTGTATACGCAATACTCGCCGCATAGTTATGGTCTGCGTCGAAATTACAAACTCCCCAGTTTTTAACACTATTTAAAATCGTGTGGCCTATTACGTGCGTACCATTGAGACAGGGGAGGTACTTAATGTCATCGCTGACACCCCGGGAAGTTGCCTTTAACAGCGCTTCTTTTCGGGTCCATAATCTGTAAAAGGTCTTCACAGGAGAAAGATGATTATTAATGAAAGATATTTCAGTGTTTGTAAATAAATAATCCATTTCAGCTTTTACCAGAGCCTTATTTTCGTACTGTTCAACGTCAATTCCAACTTCGTCACCGGATACCGCTATTAGCAGGCATTGCCCCGAGTGAGAAATGTTAAAGTGGATAGGCGGGCTAAAGGTTTTACTTAACGAAGGCTTCATATTTTCACCGCTGATAAATGATAACTCCCGGGAATCAATATTTAGATACTTCCCGAGAAGCAATCTAAGCAAAGCTTTTCCAGCAATGAACATCTGCCGGTCCTTTTCTTTATAGAACTTCGCAGATTTTGCTTTTTCGTCAGTTCCAAGCAATTGATATAGTCCCTGGAGCTGATCTACATATGAGGGCAGGCAGAATCGCCATACTTCTGTAGTACCAGGGCTTAATCGGGTCGGTACGGATTTCTGCCATGAAGGCGTAGGCAGTTCCCGAAAGCGGACTTTGGATATTAACAGCTCATCAGCATAACTTTCCAAAATTTGATTTTTACACAGGAATTGATGTTCCTCATAATATTAACGAATCGAAAGACTGAATGTTTTCAGGAGTATACCACCGACAAAAGAAATGCGGAACTAGGCAGACTTGAGGACTGCCGCCCGTCTAGGTTATCTGGATATTTTTTGAGATCGATAAGATGTGATTGATCTCTTTAGGTGTGAGGCTTTTGTGTGTTCTTAAAATACAGGCTACAGGAAAATCCAGGCTTTCAATATTCATGTTAAGGATATCGCCATCAAACATTTGCTTTAAGGTAGCGATTACTATTTCGGCCTCCCTGCACTTACTTTTTAAAAAAATTGTTTTCTGCTCCGAACTTGTATCACTATACTCTTGGTAGTTTATACCATAAATCGGATTGTATGTTATTGTAGACACTCCTGCTGCACTTATTTCATAATCACCTGCCATAGGGGGTGTTCAAGGAATTTAGGATAAGAATTATCATATTTTACTTTCTCATTATCGAATTAACCACGCCGGAAAATTGGTTCGCTAAAATCAGAATGATTTTAGACATTTCCAAATTTATTAAGTTAGGATAAAAATAATTAAGCTCGCGAAACCTGAGCAGATGGCGTGATAAAGAAGCCAAGCGAATTTATTTTCTTCTTGATTTCTCCCAAGCCGCAGATTGGGTACCTTTAAAGTACCGGAATGTACCGGCGATGACCGCATAATTCATCATGCTGAAATAAAAGGGGATAAAAGCAATTTTTAGTTTTATCTTTTTACGCTCCAAAAACCAGCCAAGCAACGCAGCCAGGTAAAAAGATATCTGTAATGCAAGAATTACCGCGTATAGTTCCATGTCAGGGTAGCGGATGATGATCATAATATTAAGAATGAACAGGAATATCATCAGCCAGGGTGTTACAGCCCAGCGTAAAACACGGTGACTGAAATATTGAAAGGTGAGCATTGGATTAATAAATGGGTTGGCTGCTTTCTTAAGCCTGTAAATTGATTGGATGCCACCAGCGGCTATTCTGATTTTTCTTTTTAACTCTTCACTCGAGTCGGCAGAGGCAGATTCGAGGGCATATGCGTTAGGTTCGTAAGCGATGATGTATCCTTTCTCCGCAATCCTCATCGCAATCATATGATCGTCGATGATCGTATCGGTTTCGACAGGTTGATAGAGGTCTGTGCGTATGCTAAAAAGCTCTCCTGCGGCCCCCACATTGGAATATAATTCATAATCCCACTTTTTTAACGCCGACTCATATTTCCAGTAGAAGCCTTCACCAGCAGAGCTTGCATCAGCAGATCTGTTAACCATAATTTTCTTTTCACCTGCCACGGCGCCAACTTGAGGATTCTGATAGTGCTTTAACAAATGGACCAGAGCATCTTTATTTAAAAATGTGTTCGCATCCGTGAACACCGTTACATAGCCTGACACGTATGGCATAGCTCTTTTTATAGCTGCCATTTTTCCAAGCCGTCCATCCTCATGCAGCAGTTGTATTTCCGGATATCTTTTGACTACTTCCGGAGTCCGGTCTGAAGACCCGTCAGTAATAAAGATAAGCTGGAGCTTATTTTCGGGATAATTTAAATCAAGGCAGTTTTTAATTTTCTCTTCAATTAGATCTTCTTCATTGTATGCGGCTACGATCACCGTCACTGACGGTGGATCATATAATTGTGAGAATAAAACAGGCTTTTTATACAGTCGTTTTACCCTCACCAGGATAAAGAGTAAGATACCGTAGCCAAAAAAAGTATAGAAGATGATAAAAAAGAAAATCCAAAATGCTAAAATCATGTTTAACTAAAAAATGGGTAAAGAGTGGTGGGCTATTTTAAAATTAGAGAAACCCGTGTTCAGAAAAACCCTAAAATAAGTTTACATGCACAAGTCTGAAAGTTTAACCCTGGTTCGTCGTAACAACATGAAAGTCATCCTATATGTTTTGTTGATTTCCCTTATACTTCAAAAATGCATGAATAGTAATGTTAGACTGACATCCGACGAACACAGTTCATTAATCCGTGTTAGCGAAAAAAACAATATCAGCTTTAACGATATGCTCGGTGTAAATGTTTATGAGTGGAACTTTCTTCAGGATCCAAGTGCTCCCACCGTAGGGTCTAATATTTTCGAACCAAAGATGTCATTAATTAAGTCATTTAGCGGTATCCGTCATTATTTGGATTGGGAGAAGCTTGAAGATAGCCCTGGCAGCTATACGTTTAACCCTACGCGTCGTGGTGGTTGGAACTATGATGCGATCTATGAAAGGTGTAAGCAGGAAGGCATATTGGTTTTAAGCTGTATAAAGGAAGCGCCAAACTGGCTTTACAATACCTACCCTGCGGGTCAGCGTGATGCGAATAATGTACCGGCCCCTTATGGTTCTGACCTGGAAGACCCGGCTTCTTATATTGCCCAGGCCAGGGTAGCGTTCCAGTTTGCCGCCCGTTATGGCTCAAACAAGAATGTTGACCGCTCTTTGGTAAGCGTAAATTCAACTCCCAGGTGGACGTTGGACCCGATCAATGAGGTTAAAATCGGCCTGGACCTGATTAAATATATGGAAGCGGATAATGAGCGCGACCGATGGTGGTTGCCCAATAAGCGTGGCTTTCAGAGTGGCCGTCAATATGCTGCACATTTATCCGCTTTTTATGACGGTCATAAAGGGAAGCTTGGAAAAAATGTGGGGGTTAAGACCGCCGATCCTTCGATGAAGGTGGTTATGGGCGGCCTTGCTAAAGCAGATATTGGTTATGTAAAGGAGATGATCGATTGGTGTAAGGAAAATCGTGGTTACCGTGCCGATGGCTCTGTTGACTTGTGCTTTGATATCATTAACTATCATCTTTATTCCAACGATAATAAATCTACCCAGTGGGGTGAGGCCACCAGGGGTGTAGCTCCGGAACTGAGTGAGATTGGAACAGTTGCGGATGAGTTTACCCAGTTATCCAGGCAGCATGCCGGTAATATCGATGTCTGGATGACCGAGGCAGGCTATGATGTTAATCCTGGGAGCCCTCAGCGTGCTATTGCCATCGATAATAAATCTGCGTTAATGACGCAGGCCGACTGGATATTGAGATCCTCGCTATTGTATGCCCGTCATGGTATCAAGAAGGTATTTTATTACCAGCTGTTTGATGACAATGCGGCTAATCCGATCCAATATGGTTCTTCGGGATTAGTCGATGGGCTGAAACGTCGTCCGGCAGCTGATTACATAGCCCAGTCTTCTAAATTGATGGGTGAGTATATTTATAAAGAGACCCTGAGTAAAGACCCGCTTGTGGATGTTTATGTATCGGGGCAGAAAAAAATATATGTGCTGGCCATTCCGGATGAAAAGAACCGGAAGGGCAGCTACGAGCTGAACCTGGCCGGTGCCAAAACTGCCACGATCTACAATCTCCAGGCCGGCTCTGATGCGATGGTATCGAAAAAGGTGGAGACTTTAGGGGGCAAGCTAAGGGTCGATGTCACTGAAACCCCCGTTTTTGTGCAGGCTGATTAGATCTAGGCTATCAGTTAATTTTCTTCTGAAATTATCTTTTTTCCACATTAATTATATTTCTCAATATGAAATTATATATCTGTTTAGATTAAAAAATATTCTGTACAAGTAAGGTTTAAAATTGTTTTAAAAAAATGAAACTTTTTTTTCGAATTGGGGTAGACTCGACCAAAACAAATTTAAACCTAGAGCAGATTATTTATGAAGTTACTAAAGACCGTTATTCCAGCTTTCGCTTTACTATCCTTAACATCCTCCTGTAAAAAAGATCTTGAAAAATTCAGCCAGATTGAAGTGTTGGAAGAGTCTAAGGCCGTACAATCCGGTATAAAATTGAATGACATGTTTGGAGTTAACACTTATGAGTGGAACTTTCTTCAGGATCCAAGTGCTCCCGCCGTGGGGTCTAATATTTTCGAACCCAAGATGTCATTAATTAAATCATTTAGCGGTATCCGTCATTATTTGGATTGGGAGAAGCTTGAGGATAGCCCTGGCAGCTATACGTTTAACCCTACGCGTCGTGGTGGTTGGAACTATG
>JBBJNR010000038.1:0-9955 GCA_037719315.1 Daejeonella sp. | reverse complement strand
TGGAGACTTTAGGGGGCAAGCTAAGGGTCGATGTCACTGAAACCCCCGTTTTTGTTCAAGCTGATTAGAAGATGTATTAGTTAATTCTTGCTTAATTTATGAGCCTGTTTAAAAAAGCAGGCTCATTTTTATTTCATGGCATTTTATTTGATTAGGTAGTCATACCTATTGAAATACTATGAAAAACACAAAACTACTATTACTCGTACTATTGGGCGCGGGATACACCTCATGTAAAAAGCCTGTTGCAACATCTCCGGAAGTGCCATTTAAGCCAGTATCCTTTACTGCGACCGAGTATAAATATCTGGGAAGCTATGGTCTTCTTGGACAGCCTCTTGATTACAAGATGGAACCTGATGTATTGAGTGCAGAATTGTTACAGTTCATCGATTCCTCGCTACCGGCAGGCCAGGATGTAACTAAATCTAACCCCGGACTCCTTTCCAGCAATTCTGACCTGAGTTTGACCGACAAATCAGACGTGTTCATCACATTTGTGGCAGAAGGTGCAAGTCAGCTCAATACCGTGGCTTTCTATACCTACCCCACTAATAATCCTCCGAAAAAACCAACCGATCTTAAAAATATAACCTATATGTTCCCTAACGCATCATTGAGTGGATGGGCGGGCGGCGCGTTAAACCCCGGGGATAAAATAAAAATAGGAAACTTCGACAAAGGGATGTCTATTGGCTTTATTCTAATAGAAAGAGGATGGGATGCTGCAACCGGGAAAGTTAATTCAAGTGGAAATCACTTTTGTTCTAATGAAGTATTGAATCCTGAAACAGATCCCAATCTAAAAAAGCATACTGTTTTATTGAATTATCCCAAAGAAAATAAAATCTTTATAGGATTTGAAGATATGATGAGGTCGGAACCGTCATGTGATCACGATTTTAATGATATTATTTTATATGCTACTGTAAAGGCGGCGCCATAAACAAACTTGTACTGAAGCAGACATCAGCGTTTTTAAAAACGTCCATTATTTAGGTCATCTCGCGCGCATTGGGAAAATATTAGAGGGCAATATCAATTGGTATTTTCTAAACCAGCATTATTATATCCAAATAATCAAGTGTGCGGACGCGCTGAGCAATTTGTGTTTGATAGCTAGCTTACGCACTTGCCCGTAACAATCATTTCTAAAAAGTGTTTTAAAAAAGTATAACTTTTTTCATAGACTTACGTAAGTAGTTTTATGAAAGTATTGTTAGCCAAATTTCTTTTTAATATAAAAATCTCCTTTAGACTTTCCGCGGCTTCTCTCGTTCTGCTGAGCTATTCGTGTGGAAAATCAGATTTGCCGGTTGTTGAAGAAATAAAGCCACTAGTAGTCAATCAGGAAGCTGTGAAGATTGATCCGCAACTGATTACCGTTGAAGTGAGCTTTGTTTCGACCCCCACGAATCCTACTGCTGCGCTGGCGCCTTTGAAATACAATAAAACATCGGTCATCAATTTTGAATTCGATGATAACCCTTCGTCGGCCTACGGTATGTACAAATATTTACGAACCCAAATGTACACAGATGGAACTGGTAAAGAAATTAGCTTTAGATCTGCTATTGCAGTTAATAGCCGGGGCAATTATAATAACGGAGATTTGTGGGAAAATTATCAAGGCAACCTTTCAAAGGTAGACGCTGCTGATATAATCTCCGGTGGGTGGACATTAGAAAATCATGGCTATTATCATTCTGTGTTAAACTCGAAAGATAATTTCGGATACGGTAAGCCAATTGCCGAAAATATCAGTGAGAATACAAAGTATGTCTTTGATAAAACGGGCTTTAAAATGAGAACTCTGGTTGTTCCTTCAATTGATCAGGGCTATTTATTTCCGGCGTTTCAACAGGGAATCATAGCGACAACCTCGACTAATCACTTCGAAGGGTTCCAGTCTTTTCCTATGTACGGAGATTATGTGGATGTAGCAACACTACCCCAGGGCAATCTCCATTTACGTAGAGATTTTAATGACAAATGGGACGCTGCCGGTATCGATGCAATTAAAACAAAAATTACCAACCTGTTTAATAAAAGCAACACTAAGGAAAGAATGCTTTACCGTATCGGTACGCATACGCCGGATTTGGAGGCTTTTAAATCACTGGCTGCACACATCAAAGCCAACTCAAACGATAATTGCTGGATTACGTCAATGCAGGAAATGGTGGAGTATCTGCAGTTAAAGGAAAAGATCATAAAAAAGGAAAAAAACTCCGAAGGGAGGCTATTGATCACCCTAGACATCTCAAACGTTGATAAAGAAACCTTATTCAAGGATTTTAGCCTGCTTGTTAACTCTGACACTCCGATACAGAGTATTAAGGTTCACAACGCCCGCGCAAGCAGCTCTAATTTAAATGGACTGGTAAATATAAGCTTCTAAATTTCCTTCCTACGATGCTCCTGAAGGGAAAGATTCTACGAAAATGCTTTTTTTAACCTGTTCATAAACGCGGCTGAAACTCCTCCCTCATTATTTAGACGCCGGTCTGATGTCCAGACCAAAGCTTTGTTATCGGTGATGCGTTTCAGACGTCCGAACCTATCTCGAAGCTTGAGGCCTAAGTAGCCGTCTTCATTAGATCCGGCGGGATGCTCATATCCATCAACAAGGATGCCCTGATCTTTTCTGAATCCTGAACTGCAGCCATAGACGTACATGGCCTCATCATTCAATTTTTGAAGCGTGCGTTTATAAACATCTCCTAGGCTTTCATAGAGGAAATAAGTTCTGCGGGACGTATCATTCTCAGGGAAAAATGCGAACCTTCCATAAGTACAGGCTATTTTTTCCTGCCTTAGGGGCAAAGTCATTATGTCGATCCAATCCGGTGAATAAATTGAATCAGCATCGGCATTTAATATATACTTCCCTCTTGCTGCATGTAGTCCGGCTGTGCGGGCGTGTTTTACCCCCTGATTCTTTTCAAAAAGGTAACGCGCACCGCTTTTTGCAATGAGCTCGGCTGTCTTATCTGAAGAATTGTTGTCAACAACCAGTATTTCGATCCTTTGAGAAGTTTTTGTTTTGGATAAAGACGACAAGGTCCTCAGAATGGTATCCTGCTCATTATATGCAGGAATTACCACGGTAACATCCGGATCCTCAGATTGGATTTTTTTCATATTATTCCGAATCAGCTCAATGTTATTCATGAACCATTCTGGTTCATGTTGTTCATTTTTAACAAAATTAGGTAAAGTTAGAGGTCTCATCTGATTTATGATATTGATCGGTTCAATAAGAACACTTATATACTTTAAATGTTCGAAAGGTCAACCGGTTTATACTCGGTTATTTAGCAATGTTCAATGAATCCATTAGCAATATTTTGAGCTCTTTAAAGCCCATAATATATATATCAATGAAATTAAATTTCTCATAATATCTATTTAAAGCATAGAAGCTTATAAAGATGCCTGTTAAAACGGGGAATACGGAGGCAATAGCCACTCCAAATACGTTCCCGGTCAAATAAACTCCAATACAGTCTGTTATAATCGTAACTATGAGCATGAAAATAACCTTATAAAAATTAATCTTAGGCTGATGAATTACGTCGAGGGTAAGCGCCAGGAACCGGTCTACCGGATAGAGTAGTGCAATAGCCATAAAGATCCGAAGCACATCAGGGGCAACACTGTTTACATATTTCTCTCCCCCGATAACCAGGATGATGTAATCTGCGAAAATAAAGGTCAGAAAGATAAACGGCACCAGCATGATCGTGATCATCCCTATATACTTTTTCATCACTATTAATACTTCTTTCTTTAATCCTTTATTATAACAAGCTGATAAGGTGGGCATCGCTGTGGCAATAAAACTCCGTAGTGGAATTTCAACTACCTGAATTAATTTAGCGCCGGTATCATAAATAGCAAGCGCTGCAGGGCCAAGTAGGAAATTAATGATAAACTTGTCCGCAGTACCGAACAGGCTTGCACTTAATGCGGTCCCCACACTAAATTTGCCAAAATGGTACAATTCTAAAAGCGCTTTCTGCGATACATGTTTAATTTTCCCAAGCAAAGTCCATCCATTGATGAACCCCATCACGCTGGAGAATAGATTTGAAATGATATAGGAATATATGACCGTATGTATATTGATATTTTTCATAGCAATAAACACGACCAATAAAATAACAAACGATCCCTGATTAAATATCCTGAGCAGGAGAAGCTGGTCAAACCGCTGCTTCGCCTGGAGTATGCAGTTGGCCATAAAAAATGGAAGTGAGACGATGTAAGTGATGCCGAACCATTTAAAAAAAAGGAAAATCCCCTCATTTTCAATGTAGGAGGATAAGAAATAAGCTGGAATATTCAGGATAAGGAAAAATCCGGTAATAGCACTTGCAATGACCCAGGTTGAACCAATAATTTCATCTCCTCTTTCTTCTTCTGCACCCGAGAAAAATTTGATGAAAGCCACCGTTAGAAACCCGGACCGGATGGTGTCTAGCAATAAGAAACTGGTGAAGAATAATATCCAGACTCCCATATCAGTGATACTCAATGCCCTTAAAAGAATAATAGACGTAACCATCCCTACACCAGACATGATACCATTGCCGGCCAGGGATAAGATATATTTATTATTCAATCTTGCTAAAATTGAGCTCAATTTTACGTTCATAGCGGGGTATAAGGGCCCATAGAAGGGGAAATCTCTTTCATTTAAAAGTGCGACCGAATTTATTCATGAATAATTGTTTTTAAAAGGCATCCTGCTATTCTGATCAATCAGATCCAGAATATCCTTATCTACATTTATATCAAATTTCCGTGCAAAATACTTATTGGTCTCAACCAGATCTTTTAAGTCTTGCTTGGCAAAGATCTTTGGGTGCGCGTCTCCGCGAGACCAGTCTATGTGTCTCAGATTGTCATTGACCACCTTATCTTTAAAAGGCGAGTTCATGATTATAGTAGTAATTAAAAACTCATCAGCTCCCCAGGTAAATCGCATAAACCGTTTAAGTTTCGCATTATCTTTTATGAAATCCACCAGGTACTGCGCCGCGTCTGCACTTAGAATCCACCATGCAGAATTGGTGCTCCCATAAAGGGTCAGGTCAAGCGGAAATTTTCGATGAGGCATAAATTTATTGGCAAATTTTTGCAGGATATACCGGCCCATTAGTTTGAAGTCTGTGAAGTGGTAAAATTTATACCGGGTTACTGCATGATCCCACCAGCTGTGATCAACGCGCTCATATGCAATAAACGACATGTTCAAATGATCACAAAGATAAGAATAGATCTCATCAACAGTTTTTAATGGATAGTCCTGGCCGCTCATCAGGTTAATAAATTGATAGGTTTTTCCCGATTCAAGGATTTCTGTAACCGAACTTAAGATAGCTTTTACAAAGCTGTAGCCGCCCCAATTACATTCAATTCTGTTCTGAATAAAAAAAACATTCTCATGACCGGCTAAATAGTCAAAGCTTTTGATATCAGTTTTCTTATCCAGATGAATGTAAAGATCAAACATCGAATGTTTCAATGCGAGAATCAGTCTTTCAAGTTGCTCAGGGTTCTTGTGAGCCATTATGATATGTGCGATTCTCATAGACTGCTCACGTCAGCTAGATACTGTAGCCCAAACGGGTATGCCGGAAATTTGAAAACTACCATGTCACATCCAGTTCTATAAAACATCATAATCAATATTAATTTAAGTAAACATTGGAATGCCAGTTAAGTTTGCCAGCGATTTTTGAAGATTGGATATTTTATAACCTGATTTTCTACAGCACATGAATATTCGCAGATAACTTACGATGGCAATCTTAATAATCATAAAAAAGATTTTTTCTAGCTTACCTTATCGTGAACGAAGAAAAAGTTGATAGCCTCTTGCCCTTCGAAATTTATTAGTTTCTTATCTTCGTATATCTTGGCTTTATAGCCCAGATCCGTTAAGTATCTGATCGTCATATCTTTTTTTTCATTGTCCCACAACTCGCAGTAAATTATAGGCTTATGGTTTCTCAGAATTTGCTCTCCACCTTTGAGAACTTCATATTCAAAGTTTTCGACATCAATTTTTATAGCGGTAATTTTCTTGACTAACTTAAGCTCTTCCAGATCATCCAGTCTGTACACAGGAACGGAATACACGTGGCCCGAATCGGCATTTTCTGGCTCGCTTTCTTCTAAGACATGACTTAAGCCCTGCATTTTTACGTTGTCTATAACAGGCATGACCATTTTCAAATCCCCATTTTGCTCGCCAAGAGCTGCTTCATAGAGTACGACGTTGTCGACTTTGTAGTGACTTAAAACTCTTTTGATAGTCTTAACATTTTCTGGAATAGGTTCAAAGGCATATATTTTTGAATTTTTTAACTTCTTAGCCATGAGAGTTGTCATCGTGCCGATATTAGCACCGATGTCTAAGACAATTCCGTCATCTTCAATCATTTCGTTGAAAAAATGAAATTCGTCTTCATACTTTAGACGATGAATTGTAATCAAAGAAAACATATATAAATAGGTCTTGAACCCCAATGTTTTCTGGAGAAAAAGTTTAGCCGAACTTTTTAGCCGTCGACTGGAGTTTAAGGTTATTATAGGATAAATGTTTGACCAGTAATATTGTTTAACGGAGAATAGCGAGATCATTATAAAAGCGTTTAATTGTAATATTCAGTTTATTTTTGTGGCAATATTGTATCGGTCTCTGAAAAGTGTTTAGTTGCTACAGACAGGTGGTTTGCATTTTTCGATTTCAATAATGCTGCTAATTGATAAAAGATAAATTTTGGCGCATTTACAAGCGATTTGTAAATGATTTTGTCTGCTTTGAAATATGAAAAGGCAATGAAGAACATGGCTATGAATAGGAGTAATGATAAAAACCATAGGACTGCCATATATGGAAAAATAAATAAATTGATAACAAAACAAAAAAACGAGAGTATCAGTAGAATGAAAAGGGGAGGTCTCATGAGTAATACACCAAATATAAATTTGTTCCAATTGACTTCGTAAATTCCGGAAGCTGTCATTTTCAAACCCAGGTTAAAATATTTGAACCACGTATTAATCCATCGTGCACGCTGCTTTACCAGCTGGTCCGGGCGGGAAGTTTTTTCATCGTATACGATCGCGTCTTGTGCAAAGGCGATCCTATGGTCCCGTTTAAGAATTTCGAATTGTAATACTTTATCAAATCCTGCGCCATAAATGTCGCATGTTTCAAGGCATTCTCTGTAGAGACTTGTAGCGAAGGCCATACCAGATCCTGACAGCGTAGCAGACGATCCAATTTCGAATAATATTTTATTATCTATAAACCTGTAGTATATATCGCGTGCCGCATCAAGGCGTGCATAGTGAGTATTCAAGTTTTTCGCCTCTCTGACGCCCTGAACAGCCTTAAATCCCTGGTCAAACTGCCTGTTGATCATGTTTAGATATTCCGGATGAACCAAATTATCACTATCAACAATCGTAATTCTATCATGAGGCCTTTTGAAGCGGTTTATCGCATAAAAGTGAGATTTTATATTACTTGAAAGTGTATTTTCCGGTCTTAGTAATATAACTTTTGAATCATCGAATTTCAGTGCGGAAATATCGCATTTATCAGCAACTACATATACCAGGTAATTACTGTAATTAAGTTTAAGGATAGATTCAACTACGGAAGGCAACAAATCTGTCTGTTCGTACGCGGTTACGATAATGGCATAGTCAGCGTCAAGCGTCGCATTCATTCGTGCTTTTTCACGTTTCGTAAAAGCTCTGAGGATATACAGCAACATAGGGAGCACCAGGTGGTAACCTATTATTATCTGTAGTATGATCCACAATGTTTTAGTCAGAGTCATTAATTTAGGTGTAAATGAGTACTATTAGTTGTGTCTAAAATTTTATATATTTCCCCCACGCAATTTTCCCAGGTATGAAGTTGTGCGAATTCTTTCCGACCGGTAGCAAGGGAAGGTGTATCTTCATCCAACGCCTTTTCAATAAGTTGGACATATTCGCCGATATTTGCAGCAAGATAAACATGTTCTTTAAAAATGTCCATCGCACGGGTCGCAGTTGCAACCACGGGCTTGCCAACACCGAGATATTCATCTATTTTTCTCGGATAGTTTCCTATAGTAACTTCGTTGATCAATTGGGGATTTATACATACATCGAACGCTTGTATATATGATGGCAAATCTGCTGAGGGTTTTATGCCGGTGAATATGATGTTGGCAAATTGATGAAGGCGACTGTTGCTAAAAGCCTCATCTTCCGGCCCGACCAGCACGATAGTCCAGTCAGGTCTGGCTGCAGCAATGCCGGCTATAAGTTCGATATCCAGGCGGATGGATTGTAAAGCCCCGACATACCCGATTAATGGCCTCGTCAGAATTCTGAGATCTACGGGCACTCCACTTATTTCCCGGAACATTTCCAGGTCGCATCCCTGTCCGATGTAAAATGAATTCGGATTATATTTCTTACAGTAATCGGTGAGATAAGTAGAATTAGCCATGCAAATATCATTTTTGGAAATAAGTAAAGGTTCAAGCCTTTCGCCGTGTTTTTTCCAGTAATCTACTGCGAGCATATAATCCCTTGAATAATAGATACTGACGGTTGGTTCGAGGTACTCATTTAAATAAAAGCCTTTAAACATTTCGCTATCGTTAAACAAGATGTAATCATGAAAGTTTATTTCATGTAAAGCTCGTTTTATGGCCTCGGCAAATTTTCTGTTATTATTCTTATTAATTGTATCAAAAACATAATCAATATTTATCCAGTTAATTGACTCTACCATACAATCTGGATATAGGTTCCATAGATTATCCTTAATCCTGATTAATCCATTTTCTCTGCCTTTTATTACTTCGATCCTTTTCTTTATTTTTTCATCCTCCTTGTTTCTGATCATCGACACTCTGTCTAATGGGGAATTAACATACAGCACCCTGTTCTTTTTGCTCATCTCCAAAGCAATATCTTTGCAATTGCTTCCGATTTCTGTATCCCATGGCTGCTGACCAATGATGACTATATCTTTGCTGACTGTATTCCTAAGCATTTTATTGATTCTATTGTTTTAGGCTTTCCCAATTTTTATTCATATTATTATACTTCTTGATGACTTTGGCCGGATTTCCAACAGCGACGCTGTACTCCGGAACACTTTTAGTCACTATGCTCCCTGCCCCGATAATACAATGTTTACCTAATGTTACGCCTGCTGTAATAACGCTGTTAGCTCCAATCCATACATTATCTGAAATGATGATCGGCTTGCAGGTCACTTCCTGCGCGGATGGAGGGACGGTGACATCTTCATACCCATGATTTAACCCTGACATAACAATATTCTGAGCAATCAGTACATTATTGCCAATCGTCACCGGACCTATAATAACAGATCCGATCCCCACGATCGATTTATCCCCAATGATCACATCGCCTACTGCATTGTTAATGGTGGTAAAATCTTCTATAACGGAATATTGACCAAGGGAAAAGTTATTGTAAGGAAACAGGTCGGTCCTGGTGCAGCTTCTTATCACCGCACCCCGTCCATATTTATGCTTTAAAGGATTTAACAGCCATTTGACCCAGACCCGTGGCCTGTATTCATTTTTTGGAATAAGCATTCGCAGGGCAATCTTTTTTAAAAAGGGATTAGCTTTTATTTTTGATTTTATAGATATGTGATCACCCGTTTGAACTGTCATGGCTGGTAAATTTTTAATCAGATAATTCCAATTAACTATATAACAATAATTAAGGATTAAGTTTCTTGTGAATTTTCTTCCCGTTAAAAAAACCAATAATGAGAAAGATGATACCGGGTATTAAAAAGAATTCAAATGGCATATATATTCATTTTCGGTTAATTAAAATTTTTGAATTAGGCTATTGACTAATAATCATTTTATATGTAAAGGGTGGTTTG
>JBBJNR010000112.1:0-7900 GCA_037719315.1 Daejeonella sp. | reverse complement strand
TGGCTTTAGCCGATTTACAAATCTATCGCCTTCTAGGCGATAGTAGTTTAATTTTACGAACTTTTGGACGCAGTTTTACCCCAAGTTCTCTTAAAGAACAATCGAATATTGTCTTAGATGCTTTAACGTTTCGGGCCATTTTCTACAGACAAAGGTACAGGTAATTTCTATTTTTTACAATTTTCCGTCAGTCCATCCCATGAAAAAGTCTATATATGGTGAGATTAACTTAATTATTATTCAGACCGCAATTAAAAAGGACTAACTACTTCCGTAGCTAGTCCTCCACTAATAATTGGTTATTGATAAGTTCCGTCCTCAAGTGAGCTTGGGATCATGTTCTCATCACATGGCGTTTCACTGCCTTGCAGGTCGAAACGGGCGGTACACTGGCCGGATTCAACGCAAGTATAATCAACTCCCTGCGTGTAATTATCCGGGATATCTGTCCATACCCCACCAATCTTTGCATGCAGATCGCCAACAACCGCTGGTTTAAATGCACTTCCTGTAAAAGCAAGGGTTAAACCCAGAATCAATGCCAGGATGCTGAAATTAATTTTTAACGTTTTCATTTTTTTGATGTTTTAAATGTTTGCCTACTCTGTTCCAGGTTTTCGGCTTTTCCTGATCATTTGCAAATAATATTTTAATTCAATTTGTGGTTAGCTCACCTCGATGGATTTCCAGGATTACCCCGGTGGCTGCCAGTACAATAAATATCAGATTAAACACAAAGTGCTGTTCCCAGGATAATGAGCCGATTACTCCACCACAGGAGCAGGGTACGTAATCGAAATAGTTGAACTTGACCAGACCAATGTAAATCGTAAAGGAGATCAGCAAGAACAGACTTAGAAAAGTCCCGTATAGCCTGGATTTATCGAAGAGTAGTAATGCTCCTGTGAATAGCTCAATTAAAGGAACTCCCCACACAAGAATTTCTTCAAGCCAGGGAGGTAGAGCTTGATTCAACATCTCACCGCGGCTGGTTTGATAGTCAGATAGTTTGCTAATCGCAGCATAAGTCCAAAGTAATATTAATAAAGAATTAATAGTCGCTAGACTTACTGCGTAGAATTTACCTTTCATATGGTAAATTTACTAGTGCGCGTAGGCCATTATTTGTCCTGCGGAAGATCAATTAAAAATTTCTTTAAAGCAGGGGAGTAGTTTATGGAAATCCCTTTGTTCCGCAGATGGCTAAGCATCCGTTTGACGGTTCTTTCACTGCAGTCAAAACTTAAGGAGATTTGTGCCAAAGAGAGAAGCCATTTTGGAAATAAAGGTTTCCATGATAATAATGGTTACCACCGGGAATAAAATGGGATGGTCTTTGATATTGTCCAACTCAAAAACGATCAAACGTTCTTTCAGCAGGTACAGGTTTTCCGTGGCGTTCAGCAGGTAATCGAACTCACCGCCTTTATAGTACGGACGGAGCACATACATGAAATTATCAATGTCGAAATCCTTTTCTTGTAACCCCTCATATAAAGCATAAATTTTCCTTGAATTAATGTATCTAATAATTTGAGGATGGGACAAAGGAAATTAATATAGAATTTGCATCAGTTGATTTTGAGTTCAATCCTTTATTGAATTTAAGAGGTGGAATAATAATGAACCCCATCGGGGCATTGCCGGATTCGAGTAAGCTGGGAATGCATTCACATCTGCTGACTCTTCGCTTTCCTTCAACTCGAAACGTACTTTGCAGCTTTCAGAGTTAAAGTAAGTGTAGTCGTGCACCTGACGTATGTATCAGGAATGTCTGTCCGAACCCGCTTAGTTAGCATACGGGTAGTCCTTAAAACAAAAATGCACCTCATTGCTTGTACTTTAACCCAGAAGACATTTTACTCTTATATCCGCTTAACAAAAGTAAGTTTTAAAGCTTGGACGATTTTATAATGAACTGGAATTTTGAAAATAATGGCTGAAAAAAAAATAAGTTAAGTAAAAATGAAAACTGCAATTTTTAGTACACACAAGTTTGAAAAAGATTATTTGATAAAAGCAAGTAATGGAAAGCATGAGCTATTGTTTATAGACGTGCAGCTATCTTTAGCAACCACAGGTTTGGCTGAGGGATGCGAAGCCGTTTCCCTTTTTGTAAATGATGATGCTTCGAAAAGTGTGTTGGAAAAACTGGATAAGCTTGGAATAAAGTACATGGCCTTACGTTCCGCCGGATTTAATAATGTTGATTTAAAAGCCGCAGCTACTTTGGCGATCAGGGTAAGTCGTGTGCCTGAATATTCTCCCTATGCTGTTGCCGAACATACAATAGCCCTGATGCTGGCATTAAACCGGAAACTCATTCAGGCCCATAACCGCATCAGTGAATTGAATTTTTCATTAGATGGTCTTATCGGTTTTGATATGCATAATAAAACAGCAGGTATAATAGGTCTTGGAAAAATAGGGAAATTAGTTGCGCAGATCCTCCATGGTTTTGGTTGCAAACTATTAGCGTATGATACTGTAAATGATAAAGAATGGGCATCACGTTATAATGTTACCTATACAGATGTTGATAGCTTGTGCCGGCAATCCGATATTATTAGTTTGCATTTGCCCCTGACTGACCAAACAAAATATATCATCAACAAAGAACGTATTGATACCATGAAAAAAGGAGTTATGCTTATCAACACCGGCAGAGGTGGTTTGATTAACTCCAAAGATGTAATCAATGGATTAAAAGCAGCACAAATTGGTTATCTCGGTTTGGATGTATATGAAGAAGAGAAAGGGCTTTTTTTTGAAGACCATTCAGAAGATATTTTACTGGATGATGTGATTGCACGATTGATGAGTTTTCAAAATGTGCTCATTACCAGTCACCAAGCGTTTTTAACGGATACTGCCTTGCAGAATATAGCTGAAACCACCATGCATAATTTAGAATGCTTTGAAAAAAACAGCACTTGTGAAAATGAGTTGAAATAAACAAACATAGCTAGGATAGTACATATCAAATAAAAGTATCAACATCATGATTGTTACAATAACTATGAATCCTGCTGTTGATAAGAGTACAACAGTGGAAAATTAATTCCGGAAAAAAACTTCGCTGTTCTAACCTAATGGCAAAAGCAGGCGACTGCGGCATTAATGTGAGCAAAACCATTAAGGAACTGGGGGGTGAAAGCCTGACTATTTTTCCATCAGGTGGTTTAAATGGTAAATTATTAGAAGAATATCTCGATGCCCGGCAATTCAAATACAAAGCAGTTTGCGAAACAGTCGGTACAAGAGAAAGTTTCAGCGTTACAAAAACTGCTACTAATTCCCAGTACCGGTTTGCAATGCCCGGTTACCTGAAAGATAAAAATATAACTATTCCGGACGATGCCTATAGCAGTCAGGCCGAAACGGTAGTCTTTATTATAATTGATGAAAAACTGGCAGGGTATATAGCTTTGGCTGATGAGATACGTCCGGAGCCCGCATGGGCACAAGTGCTTAGGTATGCTGCACAGACCACTCTTCCCGGGCACAGGCCCGGATGAAAAGATGCATCAGCCCTGGGACAAGGTGATAGACCGTCATCGGGAAAGCATCTGGCTATCCTATTGTCATTTGCACCCCGAAAGAGGAGAAACCTGGTATCCGGAATTTACTTCGCATCGTCCGGTGGCAGTACCCATATCTGCATGTGAAGCACTTAAAATTGGAGCCGGCACACCTCCGGTATTAACCAAATTTGGCTGGCTGTTCCTTTACCATGGTGTAAAGGAAGGAGAGTTGTCTACCAAAGACATAAAGCAGCTGTGCTATTCAGCGGGACTGATGATCCTTTCGGACAAGGACCCCTATGATGTTGTTTACCGTTCGCTACAGCCAATATTGAAACCCGAACTCCCGGAAGAACAGGTTGGGATTATAGCTGATGTAGTTTTTCCTACCGGGATAGACTGCCGCCACGACCTTGGAACCCCTGACCGCTTTGATGTTTATTATGGAATGGCCGACTACCGCATTGGCGTGGCCCGCCTCGATCTGCCGGATACGCTCTGGTAAATCTTTCTGTTGTTTTAATCAGGATATTAAATTCCGATCGGGGGAACAGTTTTAATGAATTTGAGTACAGTTATTGCAGCAAGGAATAACAGCCATGTTGCAAGTCAAAAAATTAGCATAAATTAATATTATACCAACTGAAAACGTATGAGCTATCAAAGAATTATTGACTACTTAGCAGATCAGGCTGAGTACCTTTTGAATCATGAAAGTAAGACCATTTCTAAAACACTCTTACATGCTCCATCGCCTGACTTTATAGACCGGATATTTATTCAAACTAACCGGAATACACAGGTCATCCGAAACCTTGCTGCTTTATTTGGACATGGAAGGCTTGCCGGTACCGGGTATCTTTCCATTTTGCCAATAGACCAGGGAATTGAACATACGGCCGGTGCATCATTTGCTCCCAATCCAATATATTTTGATCCAGAAAATATTATTAAACTGGCGATGGAAGGCGGGTGTAATGCAGTGGCCACTACTTTTGGTAACCTGGCTATGCTTTCCCGCAAATACGCTCATAAAATTCCTTTTATTGCTAAGATCAATCATAATGAATTATTGACTTATCCGGCAAAATATGAGCAAATTATGTTCGGCTCAGTAGAGGAAGCATGGAATTTGGGCGCAGTCGCGGTTGGGGCTACTATTTATTTCGGTTCTGAAGGATCCAACCGCCAGATCATAGAAGTGTCAACAGCTTTTGAAAGGGCACATCAATTAGGGATGGCCTGTATCCTCTGGTGTTATACACGCAATAATTCTTTTAAGAAAGATGGAATTAATTACGAAGCTGCAGCCGACATAACCGGGCAAGCCAATCATCTGGGAGTAACAATTCAGGCTGATATCATCAAGCAAAAGATGCCTGAAAATAACGGTGGCTTTACAGCGATTAATTTTTCTAAAAGCGAGCCCCGGATGTATACTGAACTTGCATCCGACCATCCGATAGATCTCTGCCGATACCAGGTTGCTAATTGTTATATGGGCCGTGCCGGATTGATAAATTCCGGTGGCGAATCAAAAGGAGATTCTGATCTGGCGGATTCTGTGAGAACCGCCGTGATTAATAAGCGGGCTGGAGGAATGGGATTAATTTTAGGTAGAAAAGCATTTCAAAGGCCTATAGCTGAAGGTATTGCTTTGCTAAATGCTGTTCAGGATGTGTACCTGGCAAAGGAAATTGATTTGGCATAGATGATACTATTATTTAACTTCAATAGTTTTGTCACTGAACGTGTTCTTTATTAATCGGTAAAGCCCTCAGAAAGTTTCTGGTTAAAGAAGCCAGGATCTTCACTACTGGAACCGAGAGACGAGGCAGTATAAAAAATCCGGACAGCCTCATGATTTTCTTTCTTCAATGATTTCGTTCGATCAGTATATTATCGCATACAGAAGATTATACCGGGTACCTCAGCGTGATGTTTTTAGATATTTAGCAAAAGTTTTTAAACTCAGGTTGATTATTGATTAATATGTAAGAGAGGAGTGCAGTTCAGATGGTTTAATGTTGCGTATTTAATTAATAGGTCCGTCTTCAATGATTAGATACTTCATTGTAAATTTAATTTACAATGATTGCTAATTTTATCACAACAACGTTTAATTGTTTTATCACAGCAATATTTACTAACTTTACCACAGCAAGATTTGCTAAATTGGGTAGGATTGAGCTGAATTCAGAATTGAATTATAAAAGATAAATGGCAACACCCAGAGAAAAGTTCGTTGAAGCACTCAAGTTGCTGAAGGAACTACAGGATAAAGAGATAGTCATAATTTATACGGATGAAATTCCAAGCAGGGTATACCGGGAGATCCTTGTGAAGAACGGGTTCCTTAAAGAAGTCACTAAGGGCTGGTATACAGCAACAAACCCAGCGGAACGGGAGGGAGAAACAACATCATGGTATAGTTCGTACTGGGAATTTTGCGCTAAATTTTTGGAGCATAAATATGGTTCTGAATGGTGTTTGTCGGCAGATCAATCGCTGTCGATTCACGCAGGAAACTGGTCTGTGCCTCCGCAGCTGGTTGTTCGCTCACCGCATGGCAATAACCGACCAACGCCGCTTCCGCATCATACATCTGTATTTAATATGAGGGCTGATCTTCCGGCTCAGGGGCAGATGATCGTTGATAGAGGGTTAAGAATGTATAGTCTGCATGCTTCGGTGGTTTATAACAGTGCCGGCGGATACAGTAAAAATGGGTTAGACGCTCGAACCACCTTGTCTTTGATAAAAGATGCCTCGGAAGTACTACCTGTACTGCTCGAAAATGGCCACAGTACAATTGGCGGCAGGCTGGCAGGTGCTTTTAGAAATATTCAAAGGAACAGAATAGCAGATCAGATCATCGAAACGATGAAGCAGGCCGGGTATGATATTCGTGAAGAAGATCCGTTCGAAAACACTCTGAAAATTAATCTTTCAACTCGTGAACGTTCTCCTTTTGTAAATAGAATAAAACTGATGTGGTTTCAGATGAGGGAAACTGTGATAGAGGACTTCCCGGCAGCACCTGGTGTTCCGGATAATCATGAAGCTTATCTGAAAAATGTAGATGAAGTCTATGTAACGGATGCATATCACTCTCTATCTATAGAACGATATAAGGTGACACCTGAATTAATAGAGCGTGTGAGCAGCGGTCAGTGGGATAATAATGAGAATGAGGAAGATATAAAGCAAAAAGATGCGATGGCAGCACGAGGCTATTATCAGGCATTTCAGGTGGTAAAAGAAACAATAACCGAGATTCTAAATGGTGCAAACCCTGGCGCTCAAAGTGATAAAGATCATCAGAAGTGGTATCGTGAGCTTTTCGATCCTAGCGTAACGGCGGGTATCCTGAAAGCATCGGATTTGGCAGGCTACCGTAGCCATCAGGTATATATTGGTAATTCTAAACATGTACCCTTAAGTGCAGATGCCATGCGTGATGCCATGCCCGTATTGTTTGAGTTACTTGAAAATGAGCCGGAGCCATCGGTAAGGACGGTACTGGGTCATTTTGTTTTTGTATTTATACATCCATATATGGACGGAAACGGAAGGATGGGGAGATTCTTAATGAATGTAATGCTTGCTTCAGGTGGCTATCCCTGGACTGTAATTCCTGTTGAAAAGCGTGATGAATACATGAAAGCCCTGGAACAGGCAAGCACCGAGCAGGATATAAGAGCTTTTTCGCAATTCATTGCCTATCTGGTAAAAGAAGGACTTAAAGGTAAACCAGTTGCAGTTCTTCCAAAAACTTAATAAAAAATTATAAAGAACATTTTTATGAAAATACTTTAATAGAAGCAAATTGATCCATATTGAATTTGGTGATAGGAATGGGATTTTGAACGTAGCATTGCAGAAAATTGATTTAATTTTTTTTGTTTTTTTTGCTTCAATTAGGGTATATTTGGTATATTAAACAGGCAATACCAATTAGAGTACCACATATTGCTAACTATTTGTAAAATATTGATTATCAGATAATTAATACAAGACGTTCGAGCCCAGGTGGGCGCACGAAACACCTTCCCAAAGAAGACCGAACGCCTGTAAACTATCTGATTTACAGGCGTTTATGTTTTTAGCCTTCCCAGTCTTTACCATAGTTTTGCAAGGTTTCTGGTACCAATTAGAGTACCAAATTCATGTGTTTACATTTGTGGTACTCTAAAGTGTCGTATTGGATTGACCTACAGTAAGTTATAAGTACTGAAAAATCATTAATTCTGACCCGGGCCTCCAAAGTCTGCCGGGAGAAAGGCTTCGGAACTCGCCTTTCTTTGTGGATATTCTGGAGATACTGGTTCTTCGTCACTTTTGGTGAATTATCCCGATTTTGCAAGAACCATCTT
>JBBJNR010000111.1:0-7933 GCA_037719315.1 Daejeonella sp. | reverse complement strand
CAGGACTGCTTTTTAAAACATAAAAATGGCCGGAATTTCTTCCGACCATGACTGGGTAGGGCCTGCTTTTTTTGTGGTATCAATTTAAGTTGACTCTTATAAATTGCTGATCGTATAGGTGATTACCATTCCGTAGTCCTGTGCAGGAGCGTAGTTGTATCCGGGATTTACTTTGTAATCCACTCCGATGCTCGCTGTACCGCGGGCGTTCTTGGTAGCCGAAGTACCACTCAGGGAAGCTGGCGTTGCTGATAAGGTTGAATAAGCGCCTCCGCCATTAAGTTTAAATTGAACCACCGACGCAGGCATCGGGGTAACAGAGCTACCGGTAAAATTGGCCGAACCGGCATTTACATTCACAAACCAGGGCTTGTTAGACTTGTAAGTTAGGGTAACAGCGTTTAAAGTTTCGATACCAGCATCAATTTTAGCAATGGTGTTGAAATCAAAGGTGTTTGTAGATCCGCTGGTAACAGCAAGGTCAAGTACTTCAGAAATTTTAACGGAGAACGTTCCGGTTGGCGCTGCTGTACCAAGCACTTGCGCTTGAGCTGTATTGTTCAGCAGTAGGGAAGCGATGATAAATGATCCGGCTAATAATATTTTTTTCATGGTGGTTGTTTTTAGGCTTGGAGAACGTTTTTATGATCGTTCCATGTGATATACAATCCAATAGCCGTACCAAACAGGAATTCAGCTCTGAATGGGTCAAAAAGCGCGATAATTAAAAATACTCTCATTTATCGTGGGGAATTTTCGCTAAGAATGGGTAGTAAAACGGGAAAGAAATTCCCCATTTTAACCAATATTTCACGGTATCATCGGATATTGATCAGTCGCTTACGCTCCCGGATTTCAAACACAACCTTTTCTTCATTCTTATCAGTCAGGTCCACGTTAAAGCTTTCCTGCAGGACCCGAAAATCTTCAGTGAATATATTCGCATTGATCTGGATCAGGTAGGTGTCATCGGACAGATTTAGAAAAAAGGCCCCTTCATCATTGGATAATGTTGAAAATAGTTCACCTTTAGAGCTAATGGCTGAAATACGGATATTGGATGCGTTAAATTCTTTCTTACTGAACGGATCTTTAATCAGGTTTAAATTACCGGACAGAAACTTGCTTTTCTGAAACGGGATGTACAGATCCTGGCTTTTCGAAACTGTTACCAGAGGCTTAAATCCGCTCTTTGCAACCCAGCCGCGTATATTGCTTATCTGGCCCAGGTCAATAGCGTAGTCTCCCTGCTTTATATTTTTATAAAACGCTTCTCCCGCTTTGTTGGTAGTAAAGTTCTGACTTCCAATTTTGATGTTTGCTTCCGGAATGGTCTCGTCGCTCAGGTCGTAGATCCCATTACTGTTATTGTCTTTAAAAAGCGTGACCTTCAGGCTCCTGTATTTTTGAAAGCCGATCAACGGGGTTGTAAGATTCTTCCTTATGCTCATGTTCAGGGAGTTCAGCGCGCTCTGGTTTCCAAAATCATGATTTCCATAAAAGCGTAGTGACAGACCTCGTTTATTCAGATCTACATTTACGTCCATTCGCGCGACATAGCTTCTTAAATTGCTCGGGATATCATGGGCATAGTTAAATTCCAGCCTCGTTATTAATGCATCTTTAAAAAAACTCCTTTCTATGTATGGTGAGATCTGATATCGGTTGGTTTCGACCCCATTTTGGGAAATGGCAAGCAGTTCTGAATAGTATAAAGGCCCTTTATCAAAGCGAAAGCTTAAACCCATTCCGTTCGACTGGATCGATCCAAATGCATTCATCGCATAGAACGATTTTTTAACGGGCGAATTATTCGTCGCAAAGCTTCTTACCAGGTTGCCTGAAAGGGATAGGGTTATTGTTTCGCTGATACCCAGACCGGAGTTAATATTTAGTTTATTTGATCTGAATGGAGTATTTGTCAGGCTGTCCTGCAGCTGATCCACAATTGATGCGGTGAGCGTAACATTATTTCGCCCTTTATAATAGCCCGTACGAAGACCATATTCGCTGGTTTTCCCTCCGAATAAGTAAAGCAATTGGCTTGAATCGATCGTGCTTACTGACCGATCGTTGTAATCTGCCACAGCCCCCGCAAAATAGTTCTTAAACAGGTATCGGACCTCATTGGAGGTTCTGTTTACCCCCTTCTCAAGCCCCGGAAAGTCGCGGGTTGTAATACTGTTAGTGGTACGCGCTATAAATTTAGGGGACGTATAATCGTAACGAAGACCGACTGTTTGCCCATCATTCTGGCGGTTGAAATTGGGCCTTTTGATCTTTTCAATACCATATCCCGCTATAACAGCCAGGGATCCGGACTCTCCGAAGCTTTTACTATACTCGGCAATATCAGAAAAGCTATTGATCTGGTTCCCAATATCCAGGTTTCCCAATGTCTTATTGATGATGCTGCCGTTATTTCCAAAGGGCAATTCCTGTTCAAGCGTGAAAAGGTTCGCATCCCCCAAGCGGCTCTTAACACCCAGCGCCTTGAATCTGTAGCCTTTCTCAGACTTGTATTCGATCCTGCTGCCAAAGCCGTCAATTAAAAAATTACTAAACTCAGTCTGGTCACCCAAAGAAAACGTCCACTTTTCCGTTAGATAATCAACATTAGTGTAGCGCGTAGAAACAGTCTGGGCAGCAGCGGTGTAAAATTCATTTGACCTGAAATTGAACGCTAATGAACGACCCTTTTCGAGTGGGATATTTCCTGTGCTATTGATATAATAAACCTGCTGCGACTTGTTATTAAAATTCTGGGAGACCAGTTCTATGGACATTGGAGCAGTATACCAGCGGGAAGGGTTTTCCCTGAACAAGGTGTTGTTGCTATAAACCTTTTGAACAAACACCTGCTGAACTTTATCTTTATTGGATAGTTCAATTCCTATATCCTGCGCTCTGAATTCTTCCAGGTAGCGGGGCTCGGTGATAATACCAACACGAATCACCGTATCAGAATTTGCCCGTACATTAAATTTGTTGTTGCGTTTCGGCAGGGTGAGATCCAGGGAAGTATTAAAATTTAAGTTCAGTTCCTGGGTTATGTTGCCGGAATTTGAAACTTTAAACTGAAAATATGTTTCTTTATTGATGCGGTCCAGTTTTAGATCTGGGTTAAGTAAGGTTACCCTCCATTTGGAATTAGCTCTTACACGTGCTATATAGGTATACGGGGTTTTTCCTTCAATACCCGCGTTGATTAATATCAGGGTAATAGCATATAACCGATTGCTTAGCGCAGCATTGGGGGCAGCAACCCTGATGGGCATTTCCAGCGTCTGGCCAGCTTCAAGTGTAAATACTTTCCGCGTATCTACCAATGTAGACCATCCTTCGGGCAGGTTTAATTCCATTCCGAACGCAGCCTTTGCGGATGAGGTATTCGTAATGCTGGCGCGGTTGAAACTTAGCGTGCCCCCATCCTGGATAACTGTATCCTTCAAAAAAACCACCCGCAAACTAGAATTCAGCGATGGCTGTGCTGTTGCAATCACAGAAGAAGCTAATACTAAAAAGCAGGCGGTGAAAACAGTAAAATACCTGATGATATGTGGGTTGAATAAAGGCAAGATGTATTTAAAGATAATAAATTTAATGTGCGTGAGAGACGTCATCAAATTATAAAAGACTGCATTAAGGGTAATGCCTACCCTAATCCAGCAACCTACAAATATACTTATATTATAAAAGAACTGCAATTGAGGATAATGCTTACCTGTATTGCAGGGTAAAGAGTAAATTTACATGGTACTGATGGTATAAGTTACCCCAATAGTATAATCAGACGACGGCGGATAATTAAGCCCGGGAGTTAGTTTATAATCAACCCCTACGGTACTGGCGCCCTTGGGATTTTTAGCGCCTGTACTTCCGCTCAGGGATACCGAAGTAGTTGACAATGGAACGTATGTTCCTCCATCGGTGTTTTTGAACTGAATTATGGACGAAGGCATAGGATTAGCGCCATCCCCACCGCTAAAATTATTTGTGGTAGCATTTATATTAAGAAACCAGGGTTTGTTGGACTGATAGGTTAGCGATACCGCGTTTAACTTTTCAATTCCTGTTGTGAGCAAGGTTAAATTGCTTGTAAAATCAAAATCAATAGTGTTTCCCGTTGTAACTGCCAGGCTTAATGCTTCAGGGACTTTTACCGTCAGTATACTGGTTGAAGTCTTTTGAGCAAAAGATATCACTGATGAAAGAACAAAGAATAAGATGATAACCAGTATTTTCTGTTTGGAAATATGAGGCATCATCTTATTAGAATAGAGCGTGTTAGAATAGAGAGTGTTCTTTTTGAATAGAATGATTTTTAAAGCGCAGTTAAGGTATACTCGATAGTCACCGTGTAATCGCTAGCAGGATTATACTGCAATCCAGGCGTAATTTTATAATCTACTCCAAAGTTGCTGGAGCCTTTTGCCTGTGAAGGGGATAGGTCTGCTGCTGTTGTACTTAAAGGTATGAGAGACCCGGAACCGTTCTTTTTCCATTGAATGACAGACACCGGCATATCCGTACTTCCAGCAGTAGAACTGAAAAACCCGGTCCCAAGAGCTTTGATCGTAATCTTGGTTAATTTGTTTGACTTATAAGCCAGGTTAACAGCATTTGACTGAGTAATACCGGTCTCTAATTCAGCGCCGGTCGCAAAGGCGAAGGTAGCCAGGCTGGTATTGTTGGCTGTTAATTCCGTAACGGTTGCAATGGTTACTGCAACATTACTCGTTTGAGAAGACTGAGCTTTAGCTGAATTTGTGCCGATAATAAACGATAGTACGATAAGCGCTGCTGAGTAAATCTTTTTCATAATTTTTTTAAATGTTGTTAAGGTTTAAGTTAAATATTTGAGAGTGTTAACTTATCCTCATATTGTAACATTTAACCAAATGCTGTACCAAACTAAGAATTCTGCGTTAAACGTCTCAATTTGTTAGCTAAAAGTTAAATTCGGGAAAGTGTTTGGGGAAAAAAATTAACTATCGGGTATAAATCGGGAAATATATCCCCATTTCTAATGGCTTAGCGCCCGAATTCGCCACGTTGTAATATTAAATTCACTGGATTATTAAAAATTGCTGATAAGTCTAGTTAAGGCTAGTTACGTAAAACACCGTTACGGATGCCGTTTTAGAGGCTGAACTGGGTGATTTAACAGCATAGTTTGACGTGCTGTATGCCTCGGCTGTATTCTCTTCCCTGGAGATATTAACCGACCATTTTCTGTTTGAAATTACATCTCCGGGGACGTTAGACTGACCTAAGCCAGATTTCTTAGAATCTTTGGGTAAGTTGTAAGAGACGGTTTTGGAGTTGTTATCTGCCAGTGTAATAATGGCGAAAGAGGGTATGCGGACACTAATCTGTGAGCTCGCTGAAGAATTGGCAGATGCGGCCGGACTTTGCGCCAGGCAAAAGCTTGCTGAACCGATCAGGAGGAGAAATAAAAATGTTCTTTTAAAGTTCACTCCTCCTTATACGGAGCATAATTAGAAAAGTTACATTTGGGGCAATTAAATCCCGATATGGGGAAATATGGGCAAATAGCTTACTATTGAACGGGTTTTTTGGGACGATAGCAGACTTATAAATTGCTGATCGTATAAATAATCTGAAGGCTATAATTTTGGGCCGGAGGGTAATTATACCCGGGATTGATTTGGAAATCAATACTCCCGGATCCCGTTCCCCGCAAATATTTGGACCCCGTGCTGGCTACAAGTGGCTGATCTATATTTGATAGGGGACTATACTGTGCAGCGAATCCGTTCAGCCTGTATTTGATTACAGAAGCTGGCATAGGCGTTCCTGCGACTCCTCCTGTAAAATCGGCGCTTCCTGATTTTATTGTAACAAACCATGCTTTATTTGATCTGTAGGTCATTGTTGTTGCAGCTATCAGTTCTATTCCATTATCTATTTTGCTTGTTACATTAAAATCGACCACCGGATTAGCGCCGGAGTTGATCTGCAGGTCCAACACGGTGGGAATGGTGACTGCAACTGTCTTGACCAGGTACCTGGTTTGTGCAAAGAGCGTCGAATGAAATACTCCGAGCAGAAACAATAACAACAAGTGCGCCTTTTTAAATTCCATATCTCAATATTGACAATAACGGATATGAAGTGTAAGGGTATGATTTCCAGGCTCTTGAACAAAAGTATTTAAGATATTCCTTGTAATTGTCAGAGTATGGCTGCGGCTGGTAGTAGATGTGAAATATTGCGCAACCTCCAGGTAAGAATTGGATAAGGTTACCGTAGCCGGCGAGGTGCCGCGGTTGGTCGATGCAATCGTGAATGTATTTATCGGAATAGGCGTATTGGTGGATGATGCAGTAATTGCTGTCATGACACCAGCGATATATAGACGATATCTTTGTGAAGACGCAATGGTAACTGTAATAGCATTCGAGGACGCCGTTGCATCAAATGAACCCAAAGTGCTAAATGTGAAAGTAGTATTTCCGGCCACAGTCATATTGTTTTTACTATTAATACCGTTATTTATGCAAACAGATGGCAATGCCGGCTCGGTTTGTGCTTTCAAAGAAAGAGTACTAATAACTGCCAACAAGAATAAAAGGTAAACAATCTTCACGCTGTGTAATTCATTTGATTAGAAAAAATAAGAATTATAGTCAAAGTAAAAGACAAAGAGGATGCCAGACAAATATATCTTACGATTCACATCCGAATACTATACGGTGTTTTGTTGTAAAAGTTGTTAAACCCCTAAAATAATTCATTAAAGAAAGTAATTATTTTAGTAAATTGCGAATTGTTTTGTGTACAAGTACAGGACTATTACACAATCATCAATTAGATCTGAATTTTAAATATAGATGAAAATGTTAAAAAAGCATCTTGTTTGTGTGTGTCTTTGTGCTCTTATATTGATATCAACAGCAGCAAGGGCTCAGCGTATCAATGTAAATCCAACCATTTTGAGCTTTAGCGCGAACGCTGGCGGAATTTCCACGCAGATAATTACCATCACTAACCTTTCTGACAAAAAGCAAGCTTACCAACTCACACTTGGAGACTGGATCAGAGATAGTATTGGAGGGCATAAATACTTTCCTCCCGGAACTACTGAACGCTCCTGTTCGAAATGGATCGCATTTGATAATTCCCTTGTCGAGATAGAGCCTCAAAAATCCCGTGATGTACGGGTTACGCTGACTGCTCCAACAGATGTGAAAGAGGTAAATGAAATGAAATGGTCAATGATCTTCATTCAGAATGTTTTGGAGCAAACGGGCGGGGAGGATAAAAACGCCAAGATGAAGGCTACAATCCGGGAAGTCTACCGGATAGGGATACATGTGTATCAAACCCCTGTTGCAGTTAATATCAAGGAGGCGAGGGCACTAGTGCTGGAACCTGATACCATTGAAAAAAATGTTTACAATTTTAGCCTGGTTAATACCGGTAAGGCTATGCTGGAATGTAAAGCCCGCCTTTTGTTAACAAATCTGTCGAACGGCGAGGAGGTTAAGCTTGATGAGCTGGAATTTCCGATTTTTCCTGATGGTAAGAGGATAGTTAAGTTGCTGATCCCCCCGACGGTCCCTAAAGGTAAATATTCCATGCTGGCCATTTTAGAATATGACGCTGACATGCCACTGGAAGCCATTGAAAGTTCGGTTGACATAAAATAGCTGCAGAACTTTATCCCGCTTCCGATTGCCTGCAATTGATCCGATTAAATTTATAAAACCATTGTTGTTCGGGTTAAAATAAAATTTATCATGTTATTTATTTCTGCCCGCTCATGCCGCGGGAGGGCACCTAGTTTCCCTTCAGCTGGAATTAGGCATGCCGACCAAAGGGAGACCATGAACACCTTTAAAAAAACAACAGAGGTGAATAACAGCCGCGTCTTCCTGATATTTGTTGTAAATCCACCCTTTATTCT
>JBBJNR010000037.1:0-35410 GCA_037719315.1 Daejeonella sp. | reverse complement strand
GAACACCGCTGAAAACAACAAAAACAGTGAATAACAATTTGCCCTTCCAGGCAACAGAGGGAGGAAAGGTTATAGTGGGGGCTTGTTTTCAAGTGTTGATATTAATCCGGTTTCACAAGACAAAAACACTGATTTTTCTGTTACCCCTCTCTGCCGTTTAATTTGCTTTTATGATACCCATAAGAGAAATAAATGATCAGGCCTAGTCCCAGCCAGATAAGAAATCTCAGCCAGTTGGTATAGCCAAGCTCAGTCATCAGATACAGGCAGCTAAGCATACCTAAAACAGGGATGAGAGATAATCTTTTTGTGAACGACAAAACAGACATGACGATCGCCGCAATGATAAACAGGAAATAAGGCAATTTATCTTTATAAATATGCCAGTCGCCATTGTAGGTGAACAGCGACAGGATTTGTTCACTGAATAGTGCGAATGTCACGATGAACAATAAGGGTACAATGTATCGGCTGTTTACATATGGGATGCGGAAGCGTTTCTTGTTTAGGTCCGTTACAGGTTCTTCCGGTAATAGGAGTACCCCCCCGCAGACGAGAACAAACGCGAACAATGTTCCAATGCTGGTTAGGTCAGTAACCTCGGTCAGATTCATAAACAGCGCAGGGATAGCTACTACACATCCTGTTACCAGCGTGGCAAACCAGGGGGTCTTGTATTTAGGATGAATGCTTGAGAATTTTTTAGGAAGCAAGCCATCACGGCTCATGCTCATCCAGATGCGCGGCTGGCCCATTTGGAAGATAAGCAAAACGCTTGCGGTCGCTATTACAGCACTAATCGAGATAACATAACTGATGTTGTCGAGTCCCACACTCTTAAAAACAAACGCCAGAGGATCTTCAACCTGAAGATATTTATAATTGACCATGCCTGTTAGAACCAAGGCAACAAGGATATATAGAACTGTGCAGATGATCAGGGAATAGATCATTCCTTTTGGCAAATCCCTTTGAGGATCTTTGCATTCTTCGGCAGTTGTAGATATAGCGTCAAATCCAATATATGCGAAGAAAACACCTGATACTCCTTTCATCATACCCTCAAAACCATTCGGTAAGAAAGGTGTCCAGTTTGCAGGGCTTACATAAAAGAAGCCAAGTAAAATAATTCCGATCACTACCCCAACCTTCAGGATCACCATGGCATTGGTAGCTTTTTTTGTCTCACGGATACCTATATAAACCAGGTACGTTATGAGAAATACGATTCCCAGGGCAGGTAAATCTGCAATGACTTTAAAATTCCCGGAACCTGGCGCTGTTGCCCAGGCCTGTGCCGCAAATTTAACTTTTTCGCTTATTCCGGTGAGGTCTGTACCTGCAGCTACTACCTGTATGTGAGCTCTTGAAGCTGATAGATAATCCATCGTTAAATAGGCCGGAATTTGAATATTAAAACCTTCCAGTAGATTGGTAAAGTATTCGCTCCAGGATATGGCCACGGCAATATTACCGATGGCATATTCCATTAAAAGATCCCAACCGATGATCCATGCGATCAGTTCCCCAAAGGAAGCGTAGGCATATGTATATGCACTTCCGGCAACGGGAATACGAGAGGCAAATTCAGCATAGCACATGGCTGAAAACGCGCAGGTGACGGCTGTGATAACAAATAATATACTTACCCCGGGTCCGCCGTTAAATGAAGCATTTCCAATTGTGGAAAATATGCCGGCACCAATTACTGCTGCTATTCCCATCAGGGTAAGATCCCGTACATTCAATACCCGTCTTAGTCCATCCTCCGCATGTTCGGCATCTGAGAATCCAGCCTTCCGATCTCTCATGATAAGATCTATTGATTTTTTCCGAAAAAGGTTACCTGACATATGGTTATGCTAAATGATTTCATTCAAACATAATTATATTTCTATTGAATTGGTAAATGAAAATTATCGGAATCTTTAAGCGTGCCGGTGCGAAGAACAGAAATAACAAGATCTATCAGTTCTGGCAGCAGGATAAGCACCCGATTGAATTAAGCACAAACGAGATGACTTCGCAAGTCAGAATTATTTAAATCGGAAGTCTGACCTTTAACTTCGGAAGTCTCCCGAATCGGATACAGGCTAAGCATTTCAATCATCCCAAACTTAGGTTCGAATCTGGGACTTCCGACGTTTTTATCCGATCTGCTTTAAAGACTGGCGAAGTAATTTCCGCTCGGCTACAGACTTCGCAAGTCAGATTTTATTTTAAATAAAATTTACGTATTTTAACTTAAACGAAACTCACGCCTAACGAGTTTCATTTTCATCATCAAATTTCCTGTAAACATTCTCCTGGCCTTGACCCTATGCCGGACCTATATTGGCTGTAAAGGATTCGTCAAAGAACAGGGAAACATTCAGGACAGTTCCGAGACACATTCGACAATTCCCCGAAGCCTTCTCGGAACTGTCTCGGACCAATCACGAACAATATCCCTACAGTTCCCGAAGCCGGGGCGGCTATTTTAAAATCGAGAAATTATTGAAAAAGCGTGCCACAGCAATATTTCTTTAAAGTTAAATCGCTTTGAAAAATTTCATAAAATGTCTGGTGGTGAGGTGTTGTTAATCCGGCAATCGGCATCCCTCCGTGCTGTATAATACAGAGCCAAGAAAGCATTTATCTCAATTGCAAACTGGTGCCTCACCGTTTTCTATCACAGGTGAGGATATGTAGGGGATATTAAATTAAGTGATCTTGATATCAGGAAAAAGCCAGCTATCAAAAACATGCAAGGAATCATTAAGCGTGGCGCTTTAAATTTTCGTAAAGATACAGGTATGATGGAAGCGAGCATCAATAAGGGTGTTGTTCCAAGTCCGAAAAAGGGTATAGGCTCACTCCCCAGACCATGCTGAGGTTGCAGCAATTTCTTACCGGCCAGGAAGCCAAGGACAGAGTAGGTCAGAATTCTCCCGAAATGACTGTGATTATGACTAATTATGATTGAGATCACTTTTTGCAGAGAAACAACGGCGGATAATGATGAGAATCATTTTCCTGCTTAATAATTAGTAATACGTATCATTTTTTAGGCACTGATATATCCTCTCTTTTGTAACCAAGAACAACGTACACTAAATATATAGCCATGGAACTTATCGATATCCTTAATGTAACCCTAATAGAACCCAGATTAAAACATCCTAAAATCTTTGAAAAATTTGACGCTTTGACCCAGGAAGAAGCATTTATCATTCATAATGATCATGACCCTAAACCGCTTTATTACCAGCTTTTAGGAGAAAGAGGTAAGGTTTTTATATGGGAATACCTGGAAAATGGTCCGGAATTATGGAAAGTTAAGATCACTAAAAGTTCGGAAGGAGAACTGCCGGAAACTATTGGTCAAATGGTTGCAAAAGATTACAGGAAAGCAGAAATCTTTAAAAAACTAGGAATTGATTTTTGCTGTGGTGGTAAAAAGACGGTCGATGAGGTTTGTAAAACCAAGGGGCTTGATGTTAACCAGGTAAATGCTGAGCTATCATTTGCAGTTCAGCAGGAACAAAATCCTTCTTTAAACTTTGATAAATGGGACCTGAATTTCCTGACTGATTATATCATCAATACACATCATTATTATGTAAAAGAGAATGTGCCGTTCATAACAGAACTGGCTAATAAAGTAGCGAAAGTACATGGTGAAAGACATGCTGAGGCTGTGGAAGTTGCCGACATATTTACACGATTAGGAAAGGACTTAAGCCTACACCTGATGAAAGAAGAAAATCTGGTATTTCCTTTCATAAAGGAATTGGTTCATAAAAGAAAGCAAGGCGCAGGAACCTCTTTCGCTACCTTCGATAGTATTAGCACTCCTACTCAAATGATGGAAGTGGAGCACGAACAAGCGGGGGAAGATATGGCTTCAATACGTACCCTGACCAATAATTATTTATTACCTGTCGATGCCTGTACTTCATATACTATCCTGTATAAAAAACTACAAGAGTTTGAAAATGACCTGTTTAATCATGTTCATTTAGAAAACAACATACTTTTTCCTAAAGCTATTGAATTGGAACAAGCGATGAGGAATTAAATGATGGTAATTAGTGAGAGGACAAAAATATCAACGCTTTTAAAGGCTAACCCTTTGGTAATTGAAACTTTAACGGCATTGAATCCACATTTTGGCAAACTTAAAAACCCTATCCTGCGGAATCTGCTTGCCGCGAGAGTGAGTATAGCAGATGCCTGCAGGATAGGAGGTTGTGGGCTCAATGAGTTTTTGGATAAGATGTCTGAAATTGGCTTTGAAGTAAGTGAAGCTGTTCAATTAATTAATTCTGAACCGGGCATGGTCTCTGCAGCAAATAGCTTAGAGTTTACGAAGAATTTAAAGGTGATTGAATTGGATGTGAGGCCCGTGCTGGCATTGAAACAGGATCCTTTGAAATCAATTCTTAACTCGATAAGCTCATTAAATCAGGATGAATGCTTAAAGATCATAAACACTTTCGAACCCGTTCCCTTAATAAGTTTGCTTAGTAAAAAGGGATTCGGGTATTATACAGAGCGCCCGGATCCTGAAACGGTAATTACATGGTTCGTTAGAACAGCAACTGGAAAAACCGACCTCGAAAGCGTCCCGGAAAATCCCATACTTTGTACTGCTGATGAGGAATTTGAAAGAATGGTAAAATCCTTTAGCCAGGATAAATTAATTTCCATTGACGTTCGTGAATTAGAGATGCCTTTGCCAATGATAAGAATTTTGGAACATCTAAAAATCTTGCAATCGGATGAAGCTTTATTCGTGTATCATAAGAAAGTTCCGGTTTTTCTTTTGCCCGAGCTAAAGGAACGTGGGTTTACGTTTTTTATTCAGGATACAGCGGACAACAAAGTAAATATGCTTATCTGTAAATTATGATTTCTGTTGGAAAACAGCATCCTTTGTTATACCGGTTGGTCGTTTCGCACTACCTTTTATCAGCAATTTGTTTTACGGCATTGGCTGTGATGTTGCTTTTTTCTTCGGATAAATTAAGCGGTCACTATTTTCATCCCCAGTTATTAGCCATCACGCACATGGCCGCCTTAGGGTGGGGGACTTTAATGATTTTCGGAGCTTGTTATCAATTACTTCCTGTTATCCTGGAAACAGAATTATATAGTTACAAGATAGGGTGGATAAGCCTTGTCATGTTTATCTCCGGACTCATATTATTGGTTTATTCATTTTGGAACTTTGAGCCTGGGATTCATATGCAATGTGGGGGCTTGTTGCTTTTAACTGGCATTGGGTTATTTGGAATGAATGTATTCATGACATCGAGAAAGATCGCTGCCGAAATTCACCAGGAATTTATCATTACCGCATGTATCTGGCTTGTTGCTACTGCTCTTTTAGGGACTTTACTTGTGTTTAATTTCAGATATGCGTTTTTTCAAAAAGATCATCTTTTGTTTTTGAAACTTCACGCGCACATGGGTTTTGCAGGATGGTTTTTGTTGCTGATTGTGGGTGTTAGCTCCAAGTTAATTCCTATGTTCTTGGTATCGACAAAGTTAAAGCCTGGGTTTTTAACCTGGAGCTATTATTTAATCAATGCCGGACTTCTATCGTTTGTAACAGACACTTACTTGTTCGGGCTTAATATAAGATCCTGTTTTTTCGGAGCAATTGTAGTAGCAGGAATTGCATCCTGGTTAATTTTCGTTTTTCACTGTTTCCATTCCAGGCTGCGTAAAGTGATCGATCTTCCGATCAAACATACTTTCGTGTCTTTTTTGCTGCTTGGAACTGCTCTTTTTGTAATTCCATTCATTATTTCGAATCAGCTTAAAGCAGATCCCTGGGCAATACAGTACACCACTTTGTATGGAACTTTGATTTTTATGGGATGGATTAGCTCGCTTATCCTGGGCCAGACATTTAAAACCCTACCATTTATTGTCTGGATTAAACATTACCAACATCTTGCAGGTAAAGGTTCCATACCAATGCCGACTGATCTGGTCAATAGTAAAATTCTGAAGCTGCAGTTCTCGATTTTCCTGGTTTTCATCGGAACTTTCTATGCAGGATTATTTTATCAATCAAGCCTGTTAATCCATATTGGATTGATCTGCTTTTTGATTGTTGCTTTGCTTTACCTGGCTAATGTTGTGATCATACTGTTTCACAAGCCACAAATTATTGAGTTATGACGCTACCTGATATTGCCGGAAAGGAAACAGCAGTCAGAACGAAAGTTATTGATGCATTGCGTATCGTTTTGGATCCGGAGCTTGGCATCAACATCATTGATATGGGTTTGGTCTACTCTGTAGAGGTGGATGAAGAAAAAAAGAGTATTGAATTGGATATGACTTTATCATCACCTGCTTGTCCGATGGGCACTTCCATTGTTAGTGCTGTAGAAAACTGCCTGACGCATTATTTTGACCAATTTACAAGGAGTGTAAATCTTGTTTGGGAGCCAGCCTGGTCCTATGAACGCATCACTGAAGAAGGTAAACAGTTATTAGGAAATGAGTGATCTGCATGTGCTAGCACTAAATAAATGAATACTTTGTAAATTCTTATATAACTAAAACTTCATACTATGAAACGAATTTTCAGTATCAGCTATCATGTATTCCCTGATTCTGATATCTTTTTTCACTTTACTAAGTCTTTAAAGTTTCAGCGATAGTGTTTAACACATCTTCGCTGCAGTTATCCTGTATCATCGGAAAGATCTGTCTTTCTTCTTTGCGTACATGATCTTCCAGCACCCTGCCAAGTTTATCAAGATGCCCCGGAAGGTCTGAATTGTTATTGATCAGGCTGAAGAGTTCATGAAGCTGGGTATGTTCTTGTTCCATTTCGTGAAATAGTATATCCAACTCAGGATTTATGCCCCTGACCAGGGATATAACTTTTTCCTCCTCATGAAAATGTTCTATCATCTCTTCCTGATAAAACTTTAAGGCATAATCAGCTTTACCTGGCGCATCACCAGGCAAGCCTTTATAAGGAGGTGCATCTTGCCGCAATAACCTGGCAAGTATCAAAGCACCATGATGTTCTCTTGATAACGAAATTAAGGAAGTATGCCTTTTCATAATTACAGATCTTTGGCTTTAAATTTATTTGTTGAATACCATAACGGCAATATTATCCACGTTAGCAAAACCGTGCATGAAAATATAAGGCCTGGATAAGTGCCAAAAAAATCTTTGAACACCGCGCCAGTATAACCCATCATGGCAGAAACATCCAATTGGAGTAGAATTAATATCCTGCTTAGATCGATAGGATTTAATGCACTTACTGCGATCATCGGTTTTTCGAGAGGATAGTCAGAGAACTGGAACAACAGGAATAAAACAAATCCATCAAACAATAAGGAAAAATATAGCCAGAGCATGATAGCTGCACCGATACCTTTCGCTTTATCCCTGGTTTTAACTGTTGCCACTAATGCTAATGCAATAAAAATTATACTGAGAACTATTCCTGTTAGTATCATGGTGAGGCCAATCATATTGGCCTGGAAGATCAGGACAGGAAGACCAACACCAATAAAAAATGCAATAGATAGGGAAGAGGCAAGGCCAGTAAAAAGGCTTAGCCAGATGGAGGTCCTCTTCAGCGGCTGACTTACCAGGAGTTCAATAAATTCAGCGGAGTTATATACATAGATAGCAGAAAAAATAATACTTACCAGCGGTACGACTATCAGAATAATGTTCAATAGGCTCAATAATCCTTTACTGGCGTTATCTTCCAGTCCGAATACTGTTAACGATGCAGCCAGCAGGAATAATGTGTAGACGACCACAATTTTATTCCTGAGAATATCTGCTATTACATATCTTACTATTTTATTCATAGTTCACCGCCATAACCTGGGCAATAGCCTTATTAAGTTTCTCTTCTCCGGTGTCATGCCTTAATTCTTCAATGCTTTTATGAAAAATAAGCTTGCCATCCTGCATATAGATTATTCTGCTTACCAGATCGTCGAGATCGCTCAGTATGTGTGAAGTGATCAACACCAGCTTTCCTTTTTCTTTTTCGGTCATGATCTTTTCTTTGAAAAGCTCAGATGCAATTGGATCCAGACCAGCGGTTGGTTCATCAAGAATAAGCACAGCAGGATCAAATAAAAATGCAAGCGCTGCACTAACCTTCTGAATAGTTCCTCCTGATAACGTTCTCATTCGTTTATTCATCAGATTATTTATTCCAAATGCCTTTATAAGATCTTCATCCAATGCGGTAGTTTTGTTCCGGATATCTTTCATCATACCCAGTACTTGCCCGATAGTCATATTGTCAGGGTACCTTCCTATTTGAGGCATATATCCGATCTCGTCTCTATAGCGGAATTCATTTAAAATACTTTTTCCGTTAAAAGTAATCGTTCCGCTGTCCGGCACAATCATTCCCAGTATAGTTTTAATCAGGGTTGTTTTACCGCTTGAATTAGGCCCGATCAGAGCAATACATTCCTTTTTGTTACATGTTGTTGATACACAATTCAGTGCCTTTAATTTGCCGAATTGCTTAACTACATTTGTTGCGGTAATCATAGCAGTTGTAAATTAAAACGCCCTGTTCATCAAAGGCTCATTGTCTTTGAGGTTCTCAGGTGTAAGACTGGGTAAGATTTTTTCTGTCTTATCTAATAAGGTCGTAATAAATGTTCTGAACAGTATCATTGCAACAGGAAACCTTTCCACGATCATCGAGTACATACTCACTGGACGGAAGGGAATGTCGCCTATTTTGTCCTTGTTCAGGTCGTAACCTTCATATTTATCCCAATAATTATTTGTAAATGTATTCAGTACCAGAGATCCATTTGTTCCTACATCAAAAGTGTTGCCTATAAAGTTGTTGTTCTCGAGGATCACATCCATGCAGCTGGCCTGAATTTTTAATGCCCATCCATTATCCTGAAAGGTATTACGCTTCATGGAGATCCTGGTTGCGCCTTCCATAAAAATGGCACGGGTATTTTTGCTAAAATGATTGCCTTCCATATAGCCGTCTGAAATTTCTTTAAGTAAAATGCCATTAGAGGCATCTCCCCAGTTTTCTTCAAAGAAATTATTAAACATTTTAATTTTGTTAGAAAACATCACAGACACGCCAGAGCCATTATTCCTGAAGATATTACCTACGTACATATCATCATTGGAAAACATAAAATGCAAGCCATACCGGATATTTTTTTGAGAAGAATTACGCCAGATAAGTGAGCGCTTTACAAATTCCAGGTATATTCCATCGCGATGGCCGGTTATTTTATTGCCGATAATTCGAATGCTGTCACTTTTCCAGCAATGTATACCATTCCCGCTTTGCTGTTCTTCTTCCCTGTACGAAGTAAGCTTGTTATTTTCGATGGTACAGTTAACACCATTTTGTATGTAGATACCAAAAAAAGTGTTTTCAAGAATATTGTTGCGTATGATAACATGATTGCTGTCATATACTTTGATCCCGCTCAGATCTTCCAGACTGGAGCTACCTGAATTAATTATTTTAAATCCTTCAACTACAATGGCATTGCCCATCACAGAAATCACTTCATATTTATGCTCTCCGTCCAGAACCGGATAGTTGATCCCCGACAGTACAATATCTTTTCTAATAATCAGATTCTTTTCTTTGTAATGCCCTGCATCTACCAATATGGTATCCCCTGCCACTGCCTTACTGACTGCCGTCGAAATAGTTTTAAATACTCGTGTTTTTCCTACAAGCAGCGTTTTCGAGTACGAGTTGTGAATTGAAAAAAGACTAAGTATTAGAAAACAGTATTTCACTTTTGCATATCCTCCCATGAGATAGCATTACCATAAAAGGTCGGAAGTGCATTAGCCAGGCTATCTTCGTGACTAAAGGCAGCTATATTCCCATTCATTGGACTCTTTAAGCCAGGACTCTGCAGGAAGTAAGCCTGATCTACATTTAAAAGCTTGTGCGGACTGTTGAAATCTACAAAATAAACTGCGGCAACATCTTTTTTATCGAGTGTTGAAGATTTTATAAATGAAATGACGCAATGAGTATCATCAAATTTGTAAACCTTGCCTTTTTGAGTTACTACTTCAGCGCCAAACCTGTTATCACTGATCGTCATCTTGCAAAAATCACAGTTGTCCTGTCCTATGCGGATAGGCTGCGGATCAGTACTACATGCACCTAATGAACAACACAATAATCCAATAATCAACAGGTGCAGCTTATTACTGTGCGCGAGTTTCTTTTTATTCTTATTCCATTCATATACTGCCAGTGAAACTACAGCAGCTCCTACCAGGACAAAGATCCATCCTCCCATAGCAGGAGTAGAATAAGCTCCGAAGTTTAATAATTGCTTGAATCCTATCAACGGGGGCTGGTATGCCATACCAGGAACAATAATCGCAGCATCCGGATCTAAGTCATGCCCATACGCATACTCCCACCTCCAGAAGTCAACCATTGCCAGAATTCCGAAAGCAACAAAGCATACACAAAGAATATTAAGCCATTTCTTTCTTCCTAAAAATGCCACACTAATAAAAAATAATGAGAAGAAAATGATGATACCCGGCAATATTTTGAACTCGGGAAAATCATCCGTGTGAAGTGTTTTCATCCCAATATAATGATTCAGGCCGTTTATGATATCCACGTTACCAGCCAATTTGTGAGGATATATCAGAAGTTTTAAACCTTCAGGATACTGTGGTGCAACAAGATCGATCTGCCAGAGCGGAACGAACAATACGATTAATAGAGACAGACCGCATATAAATAGCACGATCCTGGTCAGTTTTGTGGTTTTGATAGTATTCATAAAATAGTAAATAGAAAGAGAGGCATGAAATCTGAATAGCAAATCCATTCAGAATTTCAGACCTCTCTCAAGAATTATTTTTTCACAGGTGTATTCTGACTTTTTGCTGCGATTTCAGCTTTAGATAGGTTTGTGCCTGTGCTGAAACTTATAGGAACATTACTTCCGGCAGGAGATACCCGTACATAACCCGACATTTCCTGGTGTAAAGCACTACAGAAATCTGTACAATACATTGGATACATCCCTGCTTTTTTCGGGATCCACTTCAGTGTGCTGGTCTCTCCGGGCATGACTAATAGTTCTGCATTTAGAGCCCCTTTGATCGCAAAGCCATGAGGTACATCCCAATCCTGTTCAAGATTAGTGGTATGGAAATATACTTCATCACCAACCCTTATTCCTTCAATATTATCCGGAGTGAGGTGAGATCTTATTAAGGTAAGGTTAACATGTACTTTATTCCCCTCCCTAACTACTTTTGCTGTCCCTTCTCCCTTTGATACATAAGGATGATTGTTTTCTTCGATTTTGAAGAATTTAACTGATTTATCTCTGATCACACTCGCAGCAACTGCCTGGGCATAATGAGGCTCACCAATAGTTGGATAATCCAGCAAAAGCTGCATTTTTTCACCGCTTATATCATACAATTGGGCACTTTGAGATAATTCAGGACCAGTTGGTAAAAAACGGTCTTTTGTAATTTTATTATAAACTGTTAAGTACTTACCGGTTGGTTTGCCGGAGTCTCCTCCCGGGATAGATAAGTGACCAACGGAATAAAATGTTGGAGCCCTGTCCAGAACTTTCAGGTCTTTGACATTCCATTTAACGACTTCGCTGGATACAAACATGGAAGTATAGGCATTCCCTTTATCATCAAACTCGGTATGTAATGGACCAAGACCTGGTTTTTTAACTTCACCATACAAAGCAGCTTCATATTTAATTACAGGAATGCCATCATAGTTACCATCAAACGCCTTGTCAGCAATTGCCTTTTGTATTTTACTAAAGCTGAATACAGGTATCAGGGCAGCTAGTTTACCACTGCCTACAATGTATTCTCCAGTGGGATCAACATCACAGCCATGCGGAGATTTTGGGCATGGGATCATGTAAACCAATCCCGGGAAATCTTTCACATCCAATACGGTAACCTGATTTTTTATAGTGGAGGTTGCTGTATGTGTTTTTTCATCAAAACGATTGCTGGCATATTTCACACCTTGTTTTCGCCCTTTCCCTTCTTTTATTAGCTGCTCTGCCATCTTCCAGTTTACAGCCATAATAAAATCTTTATCCCGCTTGGATGCATTTACTTCGAGCAGGGTATTTGCTTGTTCTGTATTATAGGTGCTGAAGAAAAACCATCCGGCTGATTTGCCTTTTCCTGCATGACTTAGATCAAAGTTTACGCCCGGGGTTTGCAATTGGAAAGCAATATCCATATTCCCATTTTCTTTATCAACACTGACAAAACTAATAGTCCCTTTGAAGTTTTCCTTGTAGGTGTTAATGGGTACGTCTCCATTCTTATCATCGGGAGGTACACTGAAACGGGTACCTGCTACTATATATTCGGAGTTTTCTGTAATGAAGGGCGATGAATGGTTACCGGCGCTATTTGGAAGTTCCAATATCTCAGCGGTTCTGAATGTGGTTAGATCAATCCGGGCAACCCGGGGTGTGTTATTTCCATTGACAAACACCCAACGGCCATCAATTTCGCCTTTTGTTTGCGACATAGAGACGTGGTGCAAATCATCCCATGGCACCTCTCCATGAGAAGTGTTGAGCATTGGTTTGGTTTCTTCGCTGTAGCCCCAGCCTTTTTCCGGATCCACCGAAAATACCGGAATCACCCGGAGCAGCCTACCGCTTGGTATCCCATAAACAGATAGCTGGCCGCTAAAACCGCCGGATACGAAATTATAATATTCATCATATTTCCCGGGTGCTACATAGGTTTTTGCAGCTGCATCCCCGCTGACAACAGATCCGGCATTTTTTGGCTTACACGCATACATGCTGAATAATATTGCAATCGCTGCAAGCCCAAGTACACTGTTTTTGTAAAGTCTCATTATTTTATATATTTAGTTAAATATTATTGATATAATTGATATTATATTAATTATAAGTTAAATATTGGATGCCTTGTTATTCTAGCCGAAGCATCGCATTTGCCAAATAGTCCCGGAAATAGAGTGATTTTTTCGGTTATCAGCCAGCAAGCTTACTTTACTCCATCATTTTTACGCATGAATTCAAGCAGATTTCTCGCGTCATCATCTGAGAGGTTTTGATTCGGCATGCGTACAAGACAGAGTTCCAGCTGTGCCTGAACTTCGGGATCTTTATCGATCATTACATCCGTATTGGTTATGAAGTTCATGATCCACTCAGGCTTACGGCGCTCTGTTACACCTTTCCAGCCCGGACCAACCAGCCTTTCATCGGTAAGCTTATGGCAGCTGCTGCATTTCACCCTGAAAACCTGATCTCCAAGCTCGGCTTTTGCGACATCCAGAGCTCCGAGCTCAACAGTAGTAAATTTACCTTCCCCACGGTTTGGATCATAGGATGGATTTCCATTATCTGCCGGTGTAGCGGCGGTGTTATCAGTAGCTTCGGAGCTGTTCTCGGAGCTGTTATTACCTCCACAGGCAGCCACAAAGGTTACAAACAAGACAACAATGCTGAATACAAATAGCTTTCTCATATAATAGATTTAGTTAACAGGTTAATTGGATATGCAATTTTAAACACTACTGGAAGATATTTTTATGCGTTCGATCATATATGATTGAAATCATATTTTAAACTGACAACGGTCATAATTAAAGCAACACTCCGGCTTTAGTTTTGTTATCATATATATGATATATATTATCCTTAAATCATGATTGATATCAACGTATTATTGGCATGGGGTGCGGTTTATAAGAAAGTAAGTGCTGGGGCAAGTATCTTTCAGGAAGGTGAACTGTGCAGTTATTATTATCAGGTTATAGCAGGGAAAGTAAAATGGGTGAATATTGATGATATGGGAAAGGAATGTATCCATACCATTGTTGAACCGGGAGAATCTTTCGGCGAATTTCCGCTTTTTGATGGTGGCCGCTACGCCGCGTCCGCAATTGCTGATTCAAATTGTATTCTGATTCGGCTTTGTAAATCTACTTTTCTTGAATTAATCAAAGAAAATAATAAAATTTTATTCGATTTCACAGTTCTGTTTTCAAAAAGGCTAAGATCTAAATATTCAACTATCCAATCATTGGGTTCTCATTGCCCTGAATCCAGGATTGCTTCTTTAATTAATAATCTTAGATCTGAAAATAAAAATTTTTGTAATGACTGCAACCAATTAAAATTAACCCGGCAGCAAATAGCCGACATGACCGGTTTGAGAGTGGAAACTGTTATAAGAACGATGCGTCTTATGCATGATAGGGGAGAGCTGTTAATCACCAGAGGGAAAGTGTATTGTAAGGATACGCTTGAAGTCTCGCTAGCTTGATTTTACTTAAGCTATTTTAGGAAAATCTATGAGCAAGTTTTTATCAAAGTGGCTAACTATTTCCTTTCTTAACTTGCTCATAGTTGCCACTCTTGGATTTGTTCTGCGGTATAAGATTGCATTCTATCTGCCTTTTGTTGATCAGAAATTTATTCTGCATAGCCATTCTCATTTTGCTTTTTCGGGCTGGGTAACCCAAACATTAATGGTGTTACTTGTTCATTATCTGAGCTTGAAAAGCGGCGATCACATCCTGATAAAATATCGCTGGCTACTTTATGCCAATCTCATTACAGCTTATGGGATGATGGTCAGTTTCATGCTACAGGGTTATGCATTTTTCTCCATTAGTTTTTCTTTAATATCTATATTTATTTCCTATTTCTTCGCGTTTTATTACTGGAAAGACCTGAACCGGTTAAAGAACAAGCAGGTAAGCGATTTATGGATTAAGGCAGCTCTTCTCTTCAGTGTAATTTCTTCGCTGGGAGCATTTACCCTTGCCTTTATGATGGGAAATAAAATGACAGATCAAAACTGGTATTTGGCTTCTGTTTATTTCTTTTTGCATTTTCAATATAACGGATGGTTTTTATTCGCTGGAATGGGCCTTCTTACCGATAAGTTGGAAGAAGCAAATCCAAAAGATAAAAACCTCTATTACGCTTTTATTCTTTTTTGCTTTGCCTGCATTCCAGCCTATTTATTATCTGTGCTTTGGTTTTCTTTTCCCGGAATTGTATTTCTCCTGATTTTGATTGCAGTTATAGCGCAACTTTTTGGCTGGCTACTGATGATAAAAGTATTTGTCAGGAATAGACCGTTTATACTCGAGAGGTTCTCCCGCTATGGAAGGTTATTGCTGCTGCTTTCAGCGATTGCATTTACCATTAAATTGTTATTGCAGGTGGGCTCAATACATCCCGCACTTAGCCAGTTATCCTATGGCTTCAGGCCAATCATAATTGGTTACCTCCACCTTGTGTTACTGGGTGTAACGAGTATTTTTATAATCGGATATATCATATCCTTTAAACTTGTGCCCGTAAGCCCCAAATTAATATATGGTACTTTCATTTTTGTCGCGGGAATAATTATTAACGAGTTATTATTAATGGTGCAGGGTGTAGCAGCGTTAACATACAGTGTTATTCCTTACATTCAAATAGGGTTGCTTATAGCTGCCGGTATTCTTTTTGCAGGTATTAGCTTAATGTTTGTTAGCTGTTTAAGATCATTTCGCAGATTGGTGTAAATGTTAAACTATTTATCTTCTGGTATTTCTGTCATTGCGAACGCAGTGCGGCAATCTCCTTACCGTTTACTAAGAATTATACATTGTAGTCTTCTTCGTTAACTCTGTCGTATTATTTTTGATGTATGGCTTTCACAGTGAAGGATCATTCCTATTTTGTTTATATCCTATCGAATAAATACAGTAATGTAATTTATACGGGCATTACTAATGACCTTCAGAGACGAATGCTTGAACATAAATCAAAATTCAACGCCGGCTTTACAGCCAAATACAATTGCAATAAGCTGCTTTATTATGAAGATTATCAATGGGTTCATGATGCTATTGCAAGAGAAAAGCAAATCAAGGCAGGCTCGAGGCAAAGAAAAATAGATCTGATAATCTCCTTCAATCCTTCCTGGGACGACCTTAGTATTGATTGGTTTACTGAAGAAGATATTGCTGCGTTTAAGATGTTTTGATCTTGGGAAACCCAATACATTCTGAAAAAGGTTACATTGCTAATGCCAGGGACAATTCCTTACACGAGATTGCCGCGGTCGTGCCTCCCTCGCAATGACAGAAAGGGTTGTGCCTCTTGGGAGAGGGAATTATATGATCTTTAGTAATGAGTTGTGCCTCCTTCGCAATGACAGAATGAGGGTAGCTGAGGCAGGCAGAGGAAACTAACGGTGTATTAAGAAAGCTCACCATTCTTCAAGCTACCGTGTGAAGCTCTCATGCACCGAATTAGTCTACAATTAATTTCCCTGCTTATACTTCTGAAAGCAATGGTGTCCGGATAAGATTTACTAAACCGCGGAGCTGCTCAAGATCTTTTTTGAATGATAAATTAATTGTTTTCGAATAGCTTTCAAGTTCAGGCAATAAGGTTTCGTAGTAGTCGATGCCGTTTAATAACTCATCCTTAAATTTCCCTAATTGTTTAATTTTTTTATCTGTTAGTCCCTTAATACTTAATTCCACATCATTTTTCAGGTAACTGATATAAAGTTTGAGTTCGTTTACAAACAGGTTAGACCTATTGATACCTTCAAGTAAGTTTAATTTGCCGTAGATGTGCTTTGCCATTTCATCCAGAGAATAGATCCTTGAAAAGTAGGCAGTATTGGGCCCGGGACAGATAGTAACAGCTTTATTTTCCTTGTGCTTCAGCATGTTATTCTTAATATATACCGATGAGCTTAGTCCTTCACAAAGACATACTTTCTCCGTTATTTCCTTAAAGCTTTTCTGATATTCAGATTCTGAAGGGGATTTCTGAAGGAGATCCTTTATTTTAAGGTTTTGATATTGCCGTGATGCCGTGCAGATCGGTTGAGCAGTAAATTCAGTGTTTGATACCAAATATTTTTTTGTGCATGGACTGCCTGGCCGGCCTTGCTCAATTCTTTTAAGTCTCTGAACCTCTCCGGAGCTTTTCCTGAAATTGTTGAACGGGATGCCTAAAGGGGATGCTCCGCTAATATAAAAATCATCTTCCCCGGCGGAAGTCAGTTGCTGAAGAGTTTCATCATCTACATTGGTAGCCTCAGGTACAAGTAGAAATGGACTGCCCCATCCCGTACCATCCAGCTGATAATAATGCTGAAGGAATTCGTTCTCCTCGGCTGTACCAATGCCGCCCTGGACAGTTATTCTGGTTTGGGGTTTGTCTGCCATAGTAATACCCTTATCCTGAAGTGCCGCCTGGTAGCTTTCAAAAAGTGTGCTGATCATTTCAATTCTGTTTTGCTTAAACTCTTCCAATATAGGACCTAGCAAAAATCCTTCTGTCGCAAACGCATGTCCTCCACAGTTCAAGCCGGATTCAATCCTGAATTCATGGATCCATATACCTTTTTTAGCAAGAAATTTTGCCTGTATAAAAGCAGATCGGTAGTCGCTAACCTTTAGAATTATCTTTTTCTTAGGTGCATATCCTCCTGATGGGAAAAAATCAGCGAACTCCTCCAGGTAACTATACAGACGCGGGTTCATGCCAGCAGAAAAAATCAGTGAAGAGCTTAGCAGGCTAGAAGCAAAACCTTTTAGCGCAGCAAGTGCGTCAGATAACCGATCGTCCGGCATTCCGTCTTTTCCATAATTGATCTTATCCACCTTCGACATGATATTTACGTCGATTGATCCTTTGAGAATAACCGTTCTTAGTTTATTTTGGAGATGGCTTTTTTTCTGCGGATTGATTTCCAGAAGCATTTCATCATACGCCTTTTTATTAACTGAATGGGAAGGAAGCAGTTCAAAATATTTTGTGATATCAGAGCCAGGTATAAAAGGCTGCTCCTTCAGTTCATTATGCTGCTTGTTAACTAATTCATGTAAAAGATTTAGATATGCGGTAATGCGCTTTGGCCTGAAATCAAGTTCAGTCTTATCTATTGGAACATACTTCGTTTTATCCGGATGATGTAATCCCCTGATCCTTTCGATAAGTTCATCATCAACAATTGAAACCACTGAAGATATACCGTAACGTGCTATTTTAAGAGGTGTATCAACTGAAAACCCAAGGCCTAGCACTGGAATGTGAAAAGTATGACTCATGATATTTTATTAAAAAATTTAAACTACAGTACTGAAAATCTGGCTCACAGGTTTGTTATCCCATAATCGCTGATCGAAACACATGCAGATATTGCGCAAGAATGCCTTGCCGTTATTCGTTACCTGCAGGACGTTATTCCGGAGAACAATAAGTCTGTCTTTCTCAAGCGGAAGAAGACGGCAGACCAGGTCCCTGTAAAATGCTGCTTTCGGATTTAAAATGGTTACGCCTTTACACATGATATCTAAAATATACCTTCTTATCAATAAATCGTCTGAAGTAAGGATATGACCTTTTATCAATGGAAACCTTCCATCTGAAATGTGCTTGAGATAAGTCTCAACAGATTTTACATTCTGAGCAAATCCATACCAGCTGTCGCTGATTGAGGAAACTCCCAGGCCAATTGAAAGTTTAGTGTACTTAGGTGTATATCCCATAAAATTCCTGTGCAGATGGCCACCTTTTGCAGCGTTAAATAAGGTGTCACTGTCAAGTGAAAAATGGTCCATCCCAATATCGAAGTAACCTGAATTCAGTAAAAGATTTCTTCCTTTTTCGTATAAAGCCCGTTTTTCCTCGTCTGCAGGCAGGTCTTTTTCGGTAAAGCTTCTTTGTCCGGGTTTTATCCAGGGCACATGGGCATAGCTGTAATATGCAATGCGATCGGGCTTTAGTTCAATCACTTTTGCAATGGTATTTTCCACACTGCTTAGTTTTTGCAGAGGCAAACCATAGATCAGGTCAAAGTTAATCGAAGTGTAGCCGATTTTCCTGGCTTCCACACATACCCGCTCCACCTTTTCCTGGCTTTGTTTCCTATTTATTATTTCCTGAACTGCCGGATCAAAGTCTTGAATCCCCAGGCTTAATCTTCTGAATCCGCAAGCGTATAAGACTTTTAGATGGGCAAAATTTGTATTTGCAGGATGACCTTCAAAGGAAAGGTCTGCATCTCTTGTTAATGTTGCACGCTGAGTTATTCCAGTTATCAGCGTGTTGAGATTCTCAGCGCTGAAAAATGTCGGAGTGCCTCCGCCGAGATGGATTTCGCTGATCATTGGTTTTGTGCCCAGCATGCTGCAATACATCTCCCACTCTTTTAGCACTGCCTGTATATAAGGTTCTTCCACCTTATGATTTTTGGTTATACGCGTTGTACAGCCGCAGTAAGTACATAGATTTTCGCAAAAAGGAAGATGAATATAGAGGCTGATCCCATCTTTGCTGCTTTCATTGTAAGATGTTCTTACTGTATTAAACCATTTCTCCTGGCTCCAGAGGTCTTTATCCCAATACGGGACTGTAGGATAACTGGTATATCGGGGAGCGGCGACATTGTATTTTTTTATAAGCCCGGAAGTAATCATTGCGCACGGTTTGATTGAGGTTCAGTATAATGGGAAGTGATGATTAGATTGAAATCATGATCTTTGCTGTTTAACGGCTCCTTTTCACACGATTCTGTACTATATGCTACTGCTTTCATGGGGTTTTATTTGGAACAAAAATATCAGGGTTAATAGTCTGGTGCTATGAGGTTAATCAGGCAGAAATGTGATCTGCATCACTATTATTTGACTATTCTATTATTCTGAATCTTAAATTGAATTCTACATTTAGTTCATTCCCCGCTTTGATGATGCCTGCTAATTTCTTGGGGACAGTTAAATTGAAATCGGAAAAATTAACTTTTCTTGTCCCGACCAGTCGGGCAGTTGAATGGCCATCCTGCTGAAATAAATAGTTGACTTCGAAGTGTTTCGTCACTCCTGCGAGTTCGATAGCTACTATTCCTGTTAAGTGATCTGGCTTTTCTTTGAATTTGGGGTACCTGCTGAGACTAATGAACCGGATGATCATCCTGGGAAATTCTTTGTGTTTCAGCGATTTTCTTAAATCTTTGGTCATGATCGGATCATTACAATCAAAATCCAGTATGTCCAGTTGTAATGATCCTGTTAGCTTTAAAGGTTCAATAGAACTCTTTGAATGAGTTATAGTATCAAGTTTTGTATAATTATTGATTACACAACTAAACTTATTAACGTTTGTCTTTCCGCTAACCTTTAATGAACAATTCTTCTGAATCACCCATTTATTAACTGGCCGGGTTTCACTCTGAAAGTTAAATCCGCTTAAGGAAACGATAAGCAGGAGTAAAATTGATTTTGTAGCATGAATTGATAGATAAAATAAAAAAAGGCAGGCTAATGAAATATTAGCCTGCCTTCCTGAACAGCTTAAAATCCTACAACAGCCTGGACAACGTATCCATTAAACTTGCCGCCATTGCGGTAGTCTGCAACAGGCAGGTCCTTGTACTCCTGTTTAGTATACTCCGCTTTAAGCAGTATATTCCGGGTTAAAAACCATCCCGTTCCGAATGCGATGCGGTCAACTTTAATGTCTTCATTATAAATTATTGCTGGATTTGTACCTGCCTCAGCTACATTAGCCAGTCTGGCGCTAACGGCATTGTAGCGGACACCCATGAATAAGTTCTCTGTCTTACCAAAGCGGTAAACAGCATCGATAGCGTATTGACTTGTTTTTCTGTCTTTGGTTTCGTTTTTGGTTCGGCCATTAGCTGCTTCATAAGTAGCGAATAGTTCTAAACCCTGCATTTTTACAAAGCCATTCAGCTGAATAGCATCTACTTTTTTGCTGAAGCCTGGGTTCAAACGACCTGAAAATGCATTTGCAGCATAAGTTGCATTGCTGCCGGCCTTTTCCATCACCATAAAATAATTAGAACCGGTTCGATCGCCGCCATAAAGAGTCTGCCCTCCGGAACTTTTATTAGTATAATAAGAAGCTGCAAAGCGAACTCTCAGATCTTCAGTTACCTGTTTGTCAAAACCCCCTTTTAAATATAGGGATGGTGATTTACGAGTGTTGTTGTCTTGTGCAGTAGCTACCAGGCTGTCAATATTTCCTTTGATCATACCATTTGATACTCCCAGCAATCCAAATAAACCATTCTTCCTCAGTAATACTTCTCCACCAATTTCAGTGGTAAAGGCGTCCAGTATATAATTCTCTATGAAAGGATTGTAAATTGTTTGACCACCATCTGATCTGCGGAAATGCTGATCACCATAATTGATTTCCATATGCCCTATTTTAAGGGTGGCTACTTTCATGATATCCTCCCAAATCTGTCCTTTAAATGGAAGTTTATCAAACTGGATATATCCACCTTTTACCCATGTTTCATTGTGCTTACGGGAAGATAAATAGCTTGTCAGATTTAAGCGTATGCCATCAGACAACTGGACATCCATGAATAAATTAGCATTGGCTGTATTAAAACCCGGGGATATTTTATATAAACCTTTGGAGACATTTTCATGTTTCAATCCCTGGAAGGATTGGGTGAATCCCGCACCAAACTTTACTCTTAATTTATCAAATGTCGCACTGGTATCTTTAGGAGCATCAAACACATTGATCCCGCTTTGGTCGTATGGACGCAGGTTGGCTACCTCTGTCCTTTCATCCTCCCGGGTTTGTGCATTGACTGATACTGTACTTATACAAGCAAATGTTATTGCTGCTATTTTGAATAGTCTTACAGATCTTGTTTTCATGATTTCTTATATTAATTTTTTGTGATAATGCTTGAGTTAGATTTTTTAAGCTTTAGAAGAATGTCGATGGTTACATCGTTGCCTGTCTTAAGAGCGCCGAGCATAAATGATGGGGCTTTGATGCCGTAATCATTCATTTTAATAGATCTCGAGCCCTTAAATGTAATTTCATCACCAGAAAGGCTATAATTACTGTGAATGGTGACCAAGTTGGTTTTTCCGGCAATAGTTAAATTACCCGTGGCCTTAATCAATTTTTGGGAAGGGATTACTGTAGCTTCCGTAAGTTTAAAAGTGATCCGGCTAAACTGATCTCCCTTAAGCGCCTTATATGCCCTTGTATCCATCAGGTCTTCCTTACTTTTTAAATTAGTAACAGGGAGAGAAAAACTTAAGGATTGTAAATCGCGTAATTGCTGGCCTTCAAGAGTAAGAATGCCATCACTGTTAAAACTGCTTGCAGTCATGGTCCATGCGTGAATATTAGAGGTCCCGGTCACCGTGATCTTAGAACCCGATGACATCTTAAAAGATGTCTGGGGCTGTGCTTTTAGTGATATTGAAATTATGCTTAGCATAATTATAGTAAAGAGGAGCATTGAGGAATATTTTCCTGTTCTGACGGTATTCAAGTTTAAAGTTTTTCATGTCCTTTGATTTGAAGGTCTAATATTTGTTTATCAAAGGTATCCCGCCTTAATCCGGCAGAGAATGACATGACGTGCTTTAAAATGTGATCTTAAACACTAAAATTATTTCGCGTATATGATGCCTTCTTTGATTTAAGTAATTATATAAGGCTACCTTGCATGGGATGGAAGGCACACCAAGTCTACCTAAATCATGCAGCGATCTTCTTTTTTAAAGTTTCCGGATGTTGATTTTAGAGTTCACCGACGTAAAAAATGTCTTCAGTTTTACATAAATAGGATAAACCTAAATCTCATTGATAGCTGATTTTAAGCTATCCCTCTTAAATATGGATGATCTTAAACTCTTACATGCAATCATTGAATCAGCTATTGATGGAATCATAACCATTGATTCAAAAGGGATTATTGAAACGATAAATCCGTCTGCCTTAAAGCTTTTTGGCTATGTACATCATGAAGTTACTGGAAGAAATATATGCATCCTGATGCCTGAACCCGATCGAAGCGCACATGACGGATACTTGGAGCATCACCAAAGGACAGGTGAAAAACGCATTATCGGGATTGGAAGAGAGGTTTTAGGTTTGAGGAAAGACAAGTCAACATTTCCGTTCCGTTTATCTGTAAACGAGGTAGAGTATGATGACAGGAGGATCTATACCGGATTTATCCATGACCTTTCCAAGGAGAAGGCGGCAGAGGAGAATCTAAGGAAATATACACAAGAGCTGGAGAATAAGGTGATCGATCGGACACAAAATCTTAAAAAGGTAATTGTTGAGCTTGAAAAGGCACGTGATGAAGCAAGTAATTCTCTCGAAAAAGAAAAGGAACTTAACCAGTTAAAAACCCGTTTCGTTTCTATGGCCTCACATGAGTTCAGGACACCTCTTACTTCTGTTCAGCTTTCAGCTTCCCTGATTGACAAATATGCTGAAAAGCCTGATTTCGAAAATATCCAAAAACATACGAATAAGATTAAGCATTCTGTAGGCCATTTAACAGGTATTCTAAACGATTTTTTATCGATGGAGAAACTGGAAGCCGGAAAGACTGAGCCTCAATTGCAGGAATTCGATATTGTTCAGTTTTCTGAAGATATCATTGAAGAAATGCAGATCCTCGCCAAAAAAAACCAGGACATCGTGTATCAGCACACAGGAATATTAAGCAAAGTAAACCTCGATCCTTCTCTTTTGAAAAATTCGGTGATCAATTTGATGTCCAACGCTATTAAATATTCCGGCGAAAATACGTTCATAGAGTTTAACACGGAGCTCTATGACGGGGAATTGTGCATTACTGTTAAAGACAACGGCATAGGAATTCCAGCAGAGGAGCAAAAATATTTATTTGAGCCTTTTTTCAGGGCTCATAATACAGGTAATATCCCGGGGACAGGCTTAGGATTAAATATTGTTAAACGATATGCAGAGTTAATGTCTGGCGAAGTGATATGCAAGAGTGATGAAAACAAGGGTACATCAATTACTCTAAAATTTAAGCAATAAGGAGATGAAGGGTAAAACAGTATTGCTGATTGAAGATAGCCAGGATATTCGTGAAAGTATTGTAGAAATACTGGAACTGGCAAATTATCAGGTATTTACCGCAGATAACGGAAAAACCGGTGTGGAACTCGCACAGCTCCATTTACCGGATATTATACTCTGTGATATTATGATGCCGGAACTTGATGGGTATGGCGTTTTATTTTTACTGAATAAGAACGACCAGACCGTTAATATCCCTTTCATATTTTTAACCGCTAAAGCCGAAAGAACTGACTTACGGAAAGGTATGGAAATGGGTGCTGATGACTACCTGTCTAAACCGTTCGATGATATGGAGCTTTTAAATGCCATTGAAATTAGGCTTCAGAAAAGAGAAAAGCTTGAAAAGGGCCTGGGAAGTTATTTATCATTAGATAATTTAGTAAATGAGGCACGGTCAGCTAAATTATTGAAAGATCTTTCAGAAAACAGTCGTACAAGGAGCTATAAAAAGAAACAAAGTATCTATATAGAGGGGGATTTTCCATCAAGTGTATATCTGGTAAGAAGCGGTAGCGTAAGGACTTATATGATCTACCAGGACGGTCGCGAAATAACAACAGGAATGTTTGGAAGTGGCGATTTCTTTGGTTATGATACTGTTTTACTCAACAAGCCCTGTTCTGACAGTGCAGAAACCTTAGAGCCATCTGAGCTTTATCTTATTTCGAAGGTTGATTTTAATACTCTGATTTTTAAAGATCATGGGATATCAAAAAGGTTCATTGAGCTATTATCAGGTAATGTGAAGCAGAAACAAGAGCAGCTATTACAACTTGCATATAATTCGGTACGAAAACGTGTAGCTGATGCACTTGTCATTTTAGCGGAGAAATTCGGAAATTCTCCTTCTGATAGTGTAACTGTTAAAGTTTCAAGGGATGATATGGCAGCAATGGTAGGAACTGCAAATGAAACAATAAGTCGCACGCTTGCCGATTTCCGTGACGAAAAATTAATTGAGAAAGCGGGAGGTTCAATTCATATTCTTTCCGTTGACAGGCTTAGAAAGATAAAACAATAGTGATTAGGATCATTTAATCTTCTGATTAGCCTCATGTCGGGGCTGTTTAATCAAGTTAACTTTGATTTAAATAATTACAGGCATGAAAGTAATAGCATATAGTATTAAAACATGCGAGAAAGAACTTCTTGCGAAGGCTAACAGGAAAAAACACGATATTACCCTTATCTCCAACAAATTAAGTATTGAAAATATTTCATACGCCAGGGGGAAAGATGCAGTTCTTGTTTTCTCCAGTGATGATCTTCCCGCACCTTTATTAAAGGATTTGAAGAAATTCGGGATTAGATATATCGTGACCCGCTCCACCGGAACTGATCATATAGACCTGGCTGAAGCAAAACGCCTGGGATTAAAGGTTGCCAATATTCCTTCATATTCTCCAGAATCTATTGCAGAACACGCCCTTACTCTCATGCTTTCTCTTTGCCGGAATATCCTTCCTGCCCATCAGCAAATGTTGGATTACGATTTCACGTTGGATAAGCTTGTTGGTACGACCATAAGCAGTAAAACCATTGGGGTTGTAGGTTTTGGACAAACAGCACAGGCGCTGGTTCGTATTCTTAGTGGATTTGGATGCCGCATTGTGGTATCTGAAATTGAAAACGTTAAGCAAAAGTGTACCGAAGCTGGTGCCGAACAGGTTTCATTTGACAATCTTCTTAAACAATCAGATATTATTTCTTTCCACGTACCGCTAACAGCTCAGACCCGGCATATGGTTAATACAGACAGCATAGATAAAATGAAAGATGGTGTTATGCTGATCAATGTAAGCAGGGGGGCTGTGTTTAATTCTATAGATGTTTATAATGCATTGCAAAGGGATAAGATCAGTAAACTAGGTATGGATGTGTATGAATTTGAAAACCATGTTTTCTTCTTTAACCATAGCCATGGCACTATTGATGATCAATTGTTAAAATCTTTCATTCAGCATTCTCGGGTCTTACTCACACCACATCAGGCATTTTTAACTAAAGAAGCACTACAGGTAATCGCAGAACGAACTATTGAGCACCTGGATAAGTGGGCATCAGAGGATTTTGCCCATGCTGTTGTTAAAGATAATAAGGATTTAACATTAAAAGTTTAATGCTGAAAAACTGGATCTATCTATAATCCTTCGTTTTAAGATGATGGAATCTTAGCCGCCCCCCGAAACTTTAACCGACAAAACCATAGATTATGAACCTACCATCTGATCTCCAGTTATCAACTGAATTACAGGAACTTCACCTGCAAAATAAGCAATGGCTTTCTGATGTCCTGTTTTTGGATAATGAAACCAGGTTTTTCCAAAAGCTATTCAATAAGATACTTTTAACCGCTGTCAAGGATTACCAATTTGACAAAATCCAATTTCTTAACGTAAGCCTCAATGAACTTGAAGAACGAAGAAATAATCTACGAAGCTTAGTAAATCATCACCAGCGTATGGTGGAATCGATGATCAAGGATCCAGGTAAAAAAATAGGTTTGGAACTGATCTCAGAAAATACAGAGATTGTAAATGAAATTCAGGCACTCTGTGCTGCCGATAAACTTGTTAAAAAGGAGCTCTATTCTCTGGCTGAAGAAGTGATCCGGAAAGAAAAGTCTGGACATTTACTCAAAGCCTGATTTTTAAAATCCCGCATCTTCAATGTTACTTGCCTTGATGACCTATGCGGTGACATATTACATATTAAATCCAGACATTACTATGCTTAGTTCAAATTATATCTCGGCCGGGGAGGCTTTAGAATATGTTAAGTCAGGCAACCGCGTCTTTATCCATGGGGGCGCTGCTACACCAAAATGCCTGATTGAAGCTTTGCAGAAAAGACATGCGGATCTCCAAGATGTTGAACTCGTGAGTATAACGACTTTAGGCGACGTCAATTTTGACCTCCCGGAACACAGAAAATCCTTCTTTTTCAACTCTTTATTCGTGTCCATGGCCACCAGGGATGTGGTTAATAGTGAAGATGGGGATTACGTGCCAATTTTTCTAAGCCAGATACCTCAGCTATTCCGCAAAAATATCTTGCCAATTGACGTAGCACTAGTCCACGTTTCTCCGCCTGATGTTCACGGCTATTGCTCGTTGGGTACATCCGTTGATATTGCCAGGGCTGCTATTGATATGGCAAAGTACGTTATAGCACAAGTTAATCCCCTCATGCCTAGAACACATGGGGATAGCTTTATTCATATCAATAAAATTAACGCGATGGTCTGGTCTGAAGCAAAGCTGCCCGAAGTTGACTATTCATTTCAGGTCAATCATGTAGTAGAAAAAATAGGCTATCACGTGGCATCGATGGTTGAGGATGGAGCAACTTTACAATTGGGTATTGGTAGTATTCCAGATCAGGTTCTTAAAAATCTGACCACGCATAAGAACCTGGGGATTCATACCGAAATGTTTTCAGATGGGGTCATCCCATTGTTAGAAATGGGAGTTATTAATAATAGTCAGAAGAAGTTAAACAAAGGAAAGTCTGTAACAGCTTTTATAACTGGCACCCGTAAATTGTACGATTTTGTGAATGATAATCCCAGTATAAGGGTTATGGATATCAGTTATGTGAACGATACCAGCATCATCAGGCAAAATCCGAAGGTTACCGCGATAAACAGTGCTATCGAAATTGATCTGACGGGCCAGGTATGTTCTGATTCGATTGGAACTTATCAGTACTCAGGAATTGGAGGTCAGATGGATTTTATACACGGAGCTTCACTTTCAGAAGGAGGCTTACCAATAATTGCGATGCCTTCTCAAACCAACAAAGGCATAAGCCGTATTGTGCCCTTTTTAAAAGAGGGTGCTGGTGTAGTAACCACACGCGGACATGTTCATTGGATAGTGACAGAATATGGAATTGTGAACCTTTTTGGTAAGAATTTGAAACAGAGGGCAAAGGCGCTCATTGAAATTGCACATCCGGATCATCGGGAGATGCTTGAAATGTCCTTTTATCAGAGGTTCAGCTTTGCCAAATCATGTTAAGAAATCATTACCTATGTTAATTAATCAATTATAAGTCAGGATAAGTTTCAGATATGCTATCTTTAACAAAGATAAAGCTAATTACTTTCAACCGAGTGCTATAAGGCTTAACTCCTTGCTATGCACATCTTATTCACCGTTTTATGGAACTCAACTATCCCATCACAGGCTTAATTATACTCATAGTGATCATCTTGCTGATCATCATGATCAGAAGAAACCAGAAAGATGAGAAGGACTTCGAAAAGAGTGTTAATGAATCTGAGATTGAGCCGGATCAGCGTCAAAAAGAAGATATTTAATACTCAGGCATAAACAGGATTCTGAAACATTTGTGCATTTGGGAAACCGATTCTTTTAAAAATAACTTGTTAAATCTTTCCGCACGTTAAAATTATTTATTTTTGAAGATATTTCAATTTGAATAATGGATAAAAGCTTTGCGGATCTTCTTAAAAGGCACCGGTCTTTCTTAATACCATTTTTAATACTGGTTTTAATATGCTCTTATCTTCAATTCACAAACTCTAAAGCTGAGCTGTTCTTCTGGACCAATATCCGCCATAATCCGTTTTTCGATGAATTTTTCGTACGCTGTACCATGATTGGGGACCCGTTCACCATGGTATTGGTTACGGTGGGTATGCTGTTTATAAAATATCGTTATGCTGTTTTGATCGGGCTGGCCTACGCTTATTCCCAGGTGATTGTTCAGATATTGAAGCGTATTTTCAATTCTCCAAGACCGAGCAAGTTTTTTGAAGGGTTAAATCCGATACGAACTATCCAGGACTATCCTTTGTATGAATGGAATAGTTTTCCCTCAGGTCATAGTACATCAGCCTTTGCTTTGGCTGTGGTATTAAGTTATTTATTGCCTTATAAAAGGCGGCACTGGATAATTATCCCTATAGCAATTCTTACAGCATTTTCGAGAGTATACCTTTCCCAGCATTTTTTCCAGGATGTTTTTGCCGGCGCAGTGCTGGGAGTCGTTTTAACATTTCAGTTGATCTGGTGGCTGGAAAATACGGAATGGTACCATTCTGCGAGACTTGACGGAAAGTTATTTGGAAAACTGCAGGATTAGCAATACTCATTCTAACCGTCACGTGATGTATTTCTATATATTTTACGCGACTAACCGTCAGTATCTTTCAGTTATGCGGACCTTCTTCTTCTGAAATAAAGAAATATCAACCCTATCGAAACCAGGCCTGCAGGCAACGCCCACAAAAGATATTTCTTGTTTTCCGGATTGTTATCATTAATTGCATCACTTGTATATTGATCAGTCTTATCCAGTTTTTCGTTAACTGTGATAGAGTTAAAGAACTTTTCTTTTTCGGGAACTGCAAATTGAGAATGAAGATCCTGATAAAGAAATTCAAAAATATAAGTTGAGCTGTTCGCGTGAAGAAGTCTGAAGTTACGGTATAACACTCCACTGCCGGTATCGATCTGAAGGGTAAAGTCTTTGACCTTCAGATCACCAAGCTTTGCGTCCTTTTCATCTTTGATAATGGAACCTGTGGATACCGTTTTTACATTTTTTATGTAGTCGTTATAATATTTTACGAGGTGTTTGTCCTTTTCAATATCCGGTGTGGTCTTAACGTCATCTGGAGTTTTAAATATTAAAATTGTTCCCCATGGACTTACGGCTACAAGGCTATATTTTTCATCTTTATCAGAAACCGTAAACCCTTTTGGAAGGTTTACCGAAACTGCACTATCAATTTTAACAGTTTGCCAATCCTGGGAGTAAGATTTAGCTGATAAAATGAAGAATGTCAGAAGCAATATTAAATTTTTCATATCACGCTCTTACAATAAGCGTGCAAATTATTTACTCTTGCAAAAATCAAGCACAAACCAGGTAGCTTAATCCAACTTCTTCAATTCTTCTTTTACGAATTCTGCCAGCTCTTCGACGTACGACGCACTGAAGTTAAACTCGATCCCTGCGGTTTCGTAAATTTCTTTTATGGTTTTAGTATAGCCCAGTTTAAGCGCTCCAAGATAATTGTCAAGCCCCTTAACCGGATCCTTTTTATAGTTTTTCCATACTGCGATCGCACCTAACTGTGCAATGCCATACTCTACGTAATAAAATGGAACTTCAAAAATATGCAGTTGTTTCTGCCATAGATTTTCAAGAGCTTCGGGATGATCACACCAGTTGGCGAAATTATTTCCAAAAGGCTCAAAAATCTTTTTCCAAGCCTCAGCACGTTCCTGACTGGAGTGGTCCGGATTTGTATAGATCCAATGCTGGAACTGATCCACCACGGCTACCCATGGGAGTGTTTTCAGGACATCTTTCAGCTGGTCTTTTTTCGCACGCTTAAGATCTTCCGGGTTATCAAAAAAGACATCCCATGTATCCATTGAGATCAATTCCATGCTCATTGAAGCCAATTCTGCAACCTCAGAGGGAAGATGCTTAAAGTCGTTAAGTTCCAGATCAGAAGATATAAAGGTATGTACCGCGTGTCCTCCTTCGTGTACCATGGTGGTCAGGTCACGAAAAGTTCCGGCAGAGTTCATAAAAATAAATGGCGCTCCGCTTTCAGCCAGGGGATAATTATATCCTCCGGGAGCTTTTCCTTTACGGCTTTCAACATCGAAAAAGCCATTGGCCTTCATTATCTCCAGCCGCTCGCCTATATAGGGGGTTAGCCCCTGAAAACATTTAATTGATTTTTCTATCAGCTCTTCTCCGGTTTTAAAAGGTTTTAATGCGGCCTTGCCGGAGATATCTACGTCCATGTCCCATGGTTTAAGTTGATCGATAGCCAATGCTTCCCTGCGTTTTTCGGCCTGCTTCCGAAGTATAGGTACGATCTCTTTTTCTATAGCCTCGTGGAATTTATAGCAGTCATGCGGAGTATAATCAAATCGGCCCAGGGCCTGGAACATATAATCCCTAAAATTTTCGAAACCAGCATTTAAAGCAACCTGATGACGCAATTTCAATAAGCCATTGAATAGCTCGTCCAATTGTTCCTTATCCTGCAGCCTTCTTTCTGTAATTGCCTCCCATGCTTCCTGACGAATGTTTCTGTCCGTATCTTTCAAGAAAGCGGCCGCCTGTTCAAGGGTATATTCTTTGTCGCGTAGGTGCACCGACATCGCACCGGTGATCGCCTGATATTTTTGCTGCTCAACCTGGATCTGGGTGTGTAAAGGAATATTTTCTTCCCTGAAAAGCTCCAGTGCTTTCTTAATGCCCCTGGTATAAACGAAATATTTATCCTTGTCCAGCTCCGCAGTAGATTCGTTTTCGACAAACTTCTTATTTAATGCATTGTTTACAGGCGCGATCTTTGGTTCGATCTCGGTTGCAAAAAATTGAAAGTCACTCAATAGCTTTTCATCAGTTGTATCACAGGTCATACGGATATACCTCCAGGCAAAATCCTCTTCCAGTGCAGCTTCCAGCTCACTCCGGTCTCCGAGCCATTTTTCTAATTCTTCAACCGAATGGATTGACCTTGAACTCAACTCATTGTAAAGAGGCTCCAATTGTTCCCATTGAATCGGCAGATCTGCGGGAATATATGAGCGTTGTTTCTTAGTGATCTTTAAATTATTCATGATACTAAAATTGATTTCTTAAATAAACATCCAGTAAAAAAAAAGCGGCAAAAACAACAGAAGCTATGCCGTTAGTTGTAAAAAAGGCTCTGTCGACCTTCGAAAGATCATTAGGTTTTACCAGCTGATGCTGATAGATCAGAAGCAGGATGAAAAAGATCACTCCTGCCAGGTAAAGCCAGCTTAATCCGGATAGAAAATAGGGGAGAGCCACAAATAGGATTGCCAATACATGCAAGGCAGAGGAGACCTGAAGCGCTCTACGCGCCCCCAGCCAAGCCGGGATTGAGTTTAGCTTATGTTGCCGGTCGAAATCCTCATCCTGTAATGCATAAATAATGTCAAAACCACTCACCCAGCATAACACCGCCAAAGAAAAATAGAGTGGCAGCATTGCGAATTCGCCTGTAACTACCAGGTAAGCCCCAATAGGGGCCAGGGCTAAGCCAAGGCCCAGAATTAAATGACAGAGCGGCGTAAACCGCTTGGTGTAACTATAACCCAACACAACCGCTAAAGCCACAGGCGAAAGATAAAAGCATAGATTATTGATGAGAAATGTTGTAAAAATCAAGAGAAAGCTGTTCGCAATTGTAAATATTAGCGCTTCCCGGGATGAGATGCGTCCTGATGGGATATCCCTGACTACGGTTCTTGAATTTTGAGCATCAATGTTCCGGTCGAGATATCTGTTAAACGCCATTGCGGCATTTCGTGCAAATACCATACATAACAGCATGAGAAATAATTTGATCCAGTTAAATTCGTTCTCAGTGGTTGTAATTGCCAGAAAGAAGCCTATAAATGCAAAAGGCATGGCAAAAATGGTGTGCGCAAATAATACCAGGGAGAAATACTTCTTCATAATGCTAATTCTTTGGAAAGATATCCTACCTCGTAAACGTTTTATTTAGACCGTTAATGAAATTAAGGATCTCGTCCCGGCCTTCCTGAGTTTCCGCAGATGTGACGTAGTGCTGTGGGACTTCTTCAAATATCTCCAGTAATTCCTTTCGGAATTTTGCTACCGACTGATCTGACTTTACCCTGGATTGTTTGTCTGCTTTGGTAAATACGATTTGAAACGGAAGTCCGTTTTCTCCAAGCCATGAACAGAATTCAACATCGATCTTCTGAGGGTCGAGCCGGCTGTCGATCAGCACAAAAACACATTGAAGATTTTCCCGGTTACGCAGGTAAAAGCTAATGAATTTCTGCCAGTCGGCCCGGTTGCTTCTTGAAGTCTTTGCATAACCATACCCTGGAAGATCGACTAACTGCCAGTTCTCATTGATTAAAAAATGATTGATGAGCTGGGTTTTACCTGGTGTTTGCGAGGTTTTTGCGAGTCCTTTTTTCTGTACAAGCATATTGATCAGTGAAGACTTGCCAACATTAGAGCGGCCAATAAAGGCATATTCGGGTAATACCGCAGGAGGTAATTTATCAGTCCTGGTATTGCTGCATTGAAATTCGGCGCTTTTAATGATCATTTCTGCAAAGGTAGAATTTTCTAAAGTTTTACCTTGTACGTTGTGTGTTATAAGTTTCTAAACGCTGCTATAAGTGTTGCAAGTTTAATTAGAGACTGCTAAACTTTATGAAGAGAAGTAAATTTTACATGATGAGTTCCTTAAGTTGGTACTCTAATTAGACTATAGAAAAGATTTATCCATTAACCCGCGATCAAACGTACAACGTATAACGTACCACGTACAACGTACAACGTACAACAAGATCGACTATCTTTGCACACATATGTCAAAATCTGTAACTCCTTACCGGGACTCGAATGCTTCCAAGAAAGAGCAGGTAGCTAAAATGTTTAATAATATTTCCGGGACTTATGATTTTCTGAACCATTTTTTATCGCTTGGAATTGATGTTATCTGGAGAAAAATGGCGATCAGGGAATTGCTGTACGATAAACCCAGACATATTCTGGATGTTGCAACTGGAACTGGTGATTTTGCATTTGAGGCGATCCGGATCCTAAAACCGGAAAAAATTACCGGAGTGGATATTTCGGAGGGAATGCTTGCGGTTGCAAAAGAGAAGATCCTGAAGAGAAATTTGCAGGATACATTTGAAGTAAGCCTGGGCGACTCGGAGAAGCTCTTATTTGAGGACAATCAATTTGATGCCGTCACAGTGGCCTACGGGGTGCGGAATTTTGAACATCTGGAAAAAGGTCTTTCAGACATGCTTCGTGTTTTAAAGCCAAATGGCAAAGCAGTAATACTTGAGTTCTCGAAACCACGTGCCTTCCCGGTTAAACAGGCGTACAATTTTTATTTTAAATACATCACCCCATCAATAGGAAAATTATTTTCCAAAGACCCGAGCGCTTACAGTTACCTTCCCGAATCGGTTGCAGCGTTTCCTGATGGAGAAAATTTTGCTTCTTTAATGAGGAAAGTGGGTTTCCAAAATACGAAATGGCGTCCATTAGCGTTTGGGATTTGTTCTATTTACACGGGCGTCAAATGACAAAACGACTATATCTGATCATCTTATTTTTTCTCTTTTTTAATGTCAAATCATTTTCACAACAAAGCTGGGGTGGAGGTGTAGACGGCGAGACTTTGCATTTCGGCTTTAAATTCCAGTATGTAGCTTCGGAATATAAAATACTTAAGATCGCTGACTGGAAAGGTCCTTTCATAGATCCTTTCAACGGTGAGCCTATGATCAACAGCAAGTTAAAGAGTATCAGCTCACCGGTATCGCCGGGCTTTGCGCTGGGTTTTGTGTCAGATTTCAGAATAGGAAACAACGCAAATCTGCGGTTTACTCCAGGCTTGGTTTTTTCTGATATATTAACCGATTATGAATTTGATGATCCTGCATTTTCTGTTCAGAAGAAAGTTCAGTCGACGTTTGTTGACCTCCCTTTGGGGTTCAAGTTAAAATCTGACCGCCAGAAAAATTTCAGGGCTTACATCATTGGTGGAGCAAAATATTCGATCGATATTGTATCCAAGAAAAAAAAGGATGATGCGGCGCTTGCTCCGGAGGCAAAATTCCTGAAAAATGTGCCTAATGCTTTATGGTATGAAGCCGGCTTGGGCCTGGATCTGTATTTTGAATTCTTTAAGCTTTCGCCTGAGATTAAATTTGCACAGACAACCCGCAGTGTCCTCAGGGATAACGACAGGCAGGAGAATCCTTACACCGCGCCAATTGATAAACTTTTTCTGAGAAATTTTCAGTTTAGTTTGTATTTCGAATAACTTATTCCTTCGCAGGATCTGTATAAAACAAAAGGATCCGCATGTTTTGATCTGTGGAAAATGCCATAACTGCGGCCGTTCTGCCTGTATTTCTCCAATAATTTTCGCCCAGCAGGACAAATTCACCTGTCAGTTTAGTCAGATAGTTGTCCATTAACGCTAAAGGACCTGATATGCTCACCTGGTAACATTTATCTATCCCCGGGAAAAACCAGAAATGATAAGAAATATCTTCTATTGCGTTTTCGAACTTCATCACATCCACTATTTCATGGTTGTCTTTATGTTTCTGACGATTTTCATACCCAGGGATCTTTTCCTTGATCTGTTGTTCTGTGGATCCGATCAGGTCGCTGTACTGTGCCCGGGCACTACACGCAACTGCAGATAAAAAGGTGAGCATCAATAACTTTAGGATCATAATTTAAAGGTATAAATATATCTGTCAGGTATTGCAAAGTTCTGATCGCACGTTTATTTAAATATTATGTAATATTCTAAACGGGGTGTCAGGTGTTCCCTTCTTAATTATTAATTTCGGATTTTTAATCTTGTATCAATAGCGTCCTAAACGCTGAAAAAGAAAGGGAGTTTTTTAACTCAAAGTTTA